>CASFQZ010000044.1 GCA_949296825.1 uncultured Eubacteriales bacterium | reverse complement strand
CAGATGAGCGATTATACACTCTCGGTGCGCGCACGCTTCTCTCGTGAACCGGAAATATTCATGTCTTCCGGCTGGAGCTTCGCCGAAACCTTCTTCGCGTCGATTTCACTCTTGAAAAGCAAGACAACCGTCTCGACGTGAGCCGTGGCGGGGAAGAGGTCTACGGGGGTGGCGGAGTGGATTTGCCAGCCGCGGGCAGCGAAGGCGGCGCAGTCTCTTGCCAGGGTAGCGGGGTCGCAGGAGATGTAAAGCAGCTTTTTCGGCGCCATCCGGTCGATGGTTTCGGGTAAGGTTTCGCCACAGCCCTTACGCGGAGGATCGACAATTACAATATCCGGCTTTATCCCTTCCCGAGCCAGCTGTTTTGCGGCTGCCTCGGCATCGGCACAAAGGAAGCGGGCATGGGAAATGCCGTTTCGCTGCGCATTTTCTTCGGCGGCGCGAACCGCTTCCGGCACGATTTCCACGCCGATCAGGCGTTTGATTTGTCCTGCCATCGAAAGTCCGATGGTACCTGCGCCGCAGTATAGATCCAGCAAGGTTTCTTGCCCGGTCAACCGCAGTTTTTCGGCAGCTTTTTGGTAAAGGATTTCGGTCTGGCTATGATTGACCTGATAAAAGGACGGCGGATACAGTCGGACCCTAACGCCGCAGAGAATATCTTCAATGGCGTCTTTCCCCCAGAGCAGTCGGCTTGTCTTACCCAGCACTACATTGGTTTTTTCGGTATTGCTGTTGAGGTAAATACTTTTGATCGCTGGAAACTCTCCGGTCAGACCGGCGACCAGCTCCTTGGCGTGGGGCAGCGTATCGCCGTTCAGGACGAACGTCACCATTATTTCTCCGGTGGTGAAGGCTTTGCGCAGATAGATATGACGAAACAGCCCATGTCCCGTTTCTTCCTTGTAAACGGAGATGGCATAGGTTGCAAGATGAGATAGAATGCTGCGGTTGATCGCTGCGAACTCCTTCGGCTGCAAAAGACAGTCTTCGCAGCGAATCGCCCGATGGCTCCGTCCGGCATAAAAACCGGTAAATGCGCCGTCCTTATCCTGCGCAACGGGATATTGGGCTTTATTGCGATACCGCAAACGGTTGCCGCCGAGCACCGGTTCCACCGGCACATCCAGGTGCCCCAGTCGCCGAAAGCAATCCTCAATTTTTTGCCGTTTGAGACGAAGCTCTTCCTCGTAGGAAATGTGACGAAATGCACAGCCGCCGCATTTGTCGAACACCGGGCAATCCGGGTTGATTCGGTAGGGCGACGCCTCTTCGACTGAAAGGAGCTTTGCGACGGCGTAATTCTTTTTCGCTTTGATCACATGACAGAGCAGCCGGTCGCCGACTGCGCCGCCGGGCACAAAAACCGCTAGTCCGTCCCGATGTCCGACGCCGCTTCCTTCGGCGGTGTATCCGTCAATAGTCAGTAAAAATTCCTCATTTTTTCGTGTCATTGCGTCAAATGTCTAGCGTCAGTCCATCGTAGGAGACGGAAAATCCCTCCTTCTTAGCGAGGGGAACCAGCTCGTCGTGGGTGCACAATCCATTGTGCGAAAAATGATTGACATACCAGAGGGTGTTTTCTTTTGCGCAGCCAATATCGATCAGCTGCTGTTTCATCTGTGTTGCGTCTGCAAGGTTCATATGATGTGGTCCGCAGGTGCTCAGAACACCGGTGCAGTCCAGCGAAATAAAATCCGGCTGCGGACGGGTCTTTTTCAGGTATTCCATCGTGTCTGACGGGAAAAACCCGGTATCATGGGCATACAGGACGATTTTTTTGCCGTCGTCAATTAAATACATCAGCGCTTCGTAGCCCGGCGCGTGATGGGCGGTCAGTGCGGTAATGGTATAGCAGCCAATGGAAAATGGCTCAAAAGCACGGATGGTATGTAAATCCAGCGTGTTGCTGTTTTGTATATCCGGCGGAAGGAAAGAGCGCGACTGCTCAGAAAGGAAGACGTTCAGTTTCCCATAAGCGCTGTCGTCATTGTTTTTATCGCCGAACAGATAGGCAAAGCCGTTTTCGCGGTAATGCAGCTCCTTTGGAGTCAGGTGGTCGTCATGGGCGTGAGTGATCAGAAGAAATTGCACCTTGGACAGGTCCAGTCCGAAGCGGCAGGTGTGCCAGTAGGTATCAGGTCCAAAATCCAGCATCAGATCCTCGTTAATGATCGCCTGGGCGCGGGAGCGGTAGTTTTTGCCGCCCGCCTCCCGGGTCCGCTGACAGACCGGACAGTTGCAGAACATGCCAGGAATGCCTTCCGCCGCCGCAGTGCCTAAGTATTGGAATTTCATGGGGGATTCCTCCTCAAGGAATAAAATACGAAAAATCAGAAGGTCTTGACCAGTTCTTTCAGATATGCCCTGAATTTTTCTCCGATTTGCGGATGATTGAGCGCGACCTCACAGTTGGCTTCCATAATACCGAATTTATCGCCCATATCATAGCGTTTGCCGGTGAAGTTGACCGCTGTCAGTTTGCCCTCGGCAGCCATGGTATTGAACGCATCGGTCAGGTAGACCTCGCCGCTTTTCGGATTGGGAGGGGTGGCGCGGATGTAGTCGAAAATTTCGGGAGACAGAACATTTCTGCCCAAAATTGCGAACAGGGACATAATCTCGTTCTCGGTCGGCTTTTCTATGATGCGGTGTACATTCATGACTCGCTCCTCAAGCGGTGTGACATCCAACGAACAGTATTTGTGGATTTCCTCCCGAGGACATTCATTGACGCCGACGGTGCATTTGCCATAAGTTTCATAGGCGCGGCAAAGCTGGGCGATTGCCGGATCCTCGCCGATAATCACATCGTCGCCATACAGCACCGCAAAGGGATCACCTGCTGCGAAGGCTTCCGCTTTCAGCAGCGCGTGCGCCAAACCGTTGGTTTCTTTCTGTCTTACATAATAAATATTTGCCAGGTCCGCCACTGCGTGAACTTCATCATAAATTTCCTTTTTGGCGGGATTGCCGCGCAAACCTGCTTCCAATTCAAAGGAATAGTCAAAATGGTTTTCAATGACTTCCTTGCCGCGGTTGGTAATAATTAAGATGTCGGTGATGCCGGCTTTCGCCGCTTCCTCCACCAGATATTGAATGGCAGGCTTATCGACGATGTTCAGCATTTCCTTTGGTACCGCTTTGGACGCGGGCAATACCCGGGTGCCCAGTCCTGCCGCAGGGATAACGGCTTTTGTGATTTTCATAATTCTGCACTCCTTTTCAGGGATATTTTATTGAAAGAATGAAGCAATGATCATCGCGAGATAATTGATCGCGATGTACAAAACAACGGATACCAGCGGCATCAGAATTGATACTCCGCCTTTTTTTTGCAGCAGATTCATATATTCCGGCATGGAGCTTGCCTGCGGGCGCAGCTTAAGAATAGAGCGTTTGATTTTATCCTGGTACAGCCGGTCGCCAAACAGCCCCATTGCAATCATGCTGCCCGCCTGAAAGATTGATGAAAGCGCCTGCTGCCAGAGCGCAAGGGGCGGCAGCTGCTGGATCGCATTCATCATATAGCTTTGGATTGTCTGCATATCAACTTGCGCAGCGCTCATTTGCACCATGGTTTTCAGAATGCCAAACAGTCCCGGCTCCGTGGTCAGGCAGCTGACCAGCAAATACGCCAACAGCCATACAAAGCCCCAAAGATACATTTTGCGGTAAAACAGCCACAGCGGGGAGAACAGCGCCGCCGCCCAGTTCCAGCCGATTTTTGCGCCGGTGCGGTCCCGGTTGATGAAATGCAGCAGGTACCGGGTGCTGCCCGGACCGACATAGGCGGCTTCTTCTTCGGCGGGAATGCCGTCGATCAGTACATTGTCCGGCACGATGTCCGGATTCAGCTCTGCGCCGAAAAAGCCGCCGCGGGGGATCCACTCGCCTTCAGGCGCAAAGCCGTCTCTTTTTTTGCCCAGCCGTTCGCCGCAGTTTTCACAAACATTGCTGCCCGGTTCGTTCCATGCGCCGCAATTTTCGCATTTTACCCGTTTTGCGGCGGGGGCGACGGATTGTTTTTTCGGTTTTTCCTCTTTTTCTTCGGGGTTTTTCCATGCGAAGCCTGTACCGTGCAGATTTTCATTGGCGCAGTGGTTCGTCCGGTTCCAGCACTCTCGATGATGGGGGGTGCCGCATTCGGGGCAAAAGACCACATCGTCGTTTTCTGTAAAAATATGATGACAAACGGGACATTCCGTATCTTTCCAGATCATAGGCAGGATTCCTTCCATTGTATTAGGGATATTTTAACCGATAGGCGGAAAAAATTCAATGATATTATTGTATAAATTATAAAAATCTTTTGTTTCCGGTTTTCTTCGCAGAAAAGGGTGCGGATTTGATTTGACAAGGCGGCATGACTTGCTTATAATATATGAGTATGCGGATAAAAACGGATTATTTTGGAAAGGACAGACAATATGCTGCAATTTGAAGAGCTGCGCCTGACGCTGTTGGAATCGGAAAAGCCGCTGAAGGATCTGGCGGAAGCGTTGGGGCTGGAGAAAATGCGCGAAGAAATCACCGCGCTGGAAGCGGAAGCTGCGCGGGATGGTTTTTGGGATGATCTGGAAAATTCTCAAAAAGTTTTGCAGCGCACCAGCGCACTGAAAAATAAAGTCGCCGATTATGAAAATATCAGGGCACAGTATGAGGATACGCTGACGCTGATTGAGCTCGCCAATGAGGAAGAGGACGAAAGTCTTTTGGATGAATGCCGTGCGGGCGTCAAAAAGGTGCAGGATGAGATCGACCGGCTGACGCTGACCACTTTGCTTTCCGGCGAATATGACGAAAACAACGCGATTCTTAACTTTCACGCCGGCGCCGGCGGTACCGAGGCGCAGGACTGGGCATTGATGCTCTATCGTATGTACATTCGCTGGGGAGAGCGTCACGGCTTTAAGGTTTCGACGCTGGATATCCTGGACGGTGAAGAGGCGGGCATTAAATCCGCCAGCGTGCTGATAGAGGGCGAAAATGCCTACGGTTACCTGAAAAGCGAGATGGGCATTCACCGGCTGGTTCGCGTTTCCCCCTTTGATGCTTCCGGCAGACGCCATACCTCCTTTGCTTCGTTGGAGGTTATGCCGGAAATCGACGACAATGTTGAAGTGGAAATCAAGCCCGAGGATATCAAGATGGATGTGTATCGCGCCAGCGGCGCGGGCGGACAGAAGGTCAACAAGACCTCCTCCGCCGTCCGTTTGACCCATATTCCGACGGGCATTGTGGTTTCCTGTCAGGTGGAACGCAGTCAGCACCAGAATCGTGAGGTCGCCATGAAGATGCTAAAATCCAAGCTGGTAGAGATTAAGGAACGTGAAAATCTGGATAAGATAGAGGACATTAAGGGCGACCAGAAGGAGATCGGCTGGGGCAGCCAGATCCGCTCTTATGTCTTCATGCCTTACACTCTTGTCAAGGACCATCGAACCGGTTATGAAAACGGTAATATCAACGCCGTTATGGACGGGGACCTGGACGGTTTTATCAATGCCTATCTGAAAATGCAATCGCAGGAAAAGCTCGCCGCAGAGTCGGAGAATGAATAATTGTATACTGTAAGTAAGACCGGGCAATGCACCGGTCTTTTTTTGAATAAAAAAATAAAGATGTCGTCCGTTTCAAATAAGCGGACGGCGTCTTTTTCGTAAAGTGATCATGTTGCCATATAAGGGGCGTTTTACCGGAAAAAATCCTCGCCCAAAATTTCGGTATAAATTGGCAGATACCCGGTTTTGCTGTTGTTCAGCCCGTGGTTTTGGCACAGTGTATAGGAAGGCAGGTGGTTGCCCTCTACCAGCAGCGGACCTTTCCTGGTAATCGCCACATCCCAGCCCACGTAGCCGACCCGAGGTTCCACCATGGCGGCTTTCATACAAAGGGCAATAGCTTCTTTGTAAAAGGGAATCTTAAAATCTGCAAAGCGAACACCGCTGACGGGGTGCGCTTCGTAATAGGCGGATTTTTTGTCGCAGAATGCCCGTTTGGAAATCACATCGTTGCGGTCAATCAGGGCGTACATTCCGCCGGTGGTGATATTGTCAAAGCTGTTTTTGCCGTTGCCCGCCCGTAAAAGGGCATAAACAAAGTGAGGTTCGCCATCCTTCAGCACGGTGACTACCCGCAGCGTATTGACGCTGCCGGGGCAGAGGCGTTCCATTTCCGGATGCTGGAGAATCGTCTCCTCTACCAGCGTCTTATGCTCCGATATCAACCGCTCATACAGTGCCTTGCAATCGGTGTTCGGAGTGATTGGCACCTTTTCCAGCCCCTGTCCGCCGAAGGAGTCGGTCACCTTGGCAAAAACGGTCTCTCTTCCTTCACAGAAGCGGGCAAAATCTTCCGCCGTGCATTCGTTTAAAAGGATATAGTCTCGACCTAGGAATTCGGCGAACCGTTTGTTAAAGCGGGGCTTATCGATAAAAACGCTGATTGCGTCGCGGTCATTGAGTTTATTGGACAGTACGGAATTATGGTGCATGGTCATATAGGTTTTGCGGTTTGCCGGGTCACGGTTTTCCGCGAAGCCGAAAACCCGATAATCCAGATAGCCGATATTGTAAAGAGCTGTGCAGCGCAGCATATCAAACAACAGAAACGCTTTGGAAACACCGGTTTCTTTGTGGATGATATCAATGTTTTGTCCCATCCGTTTTAAACTGGCGGAACCAATGCGCCGCAGCAGCGCGTGCAGATCCTTTTTCATTTCGCCACATCCTTTTTTTAAACAGTCTAACTATAGTCTATTTTATTAAAAAAGTCAATCGAAAAATGCAGGACACCCTGCAAGGGTAAAATAAAATCATTTTTCTCTGTTTATATGGCAACAAATTAAAGAATAATTTGAATAATTTTATACAAAATTTAATTATTTATTTTGCTTTAGTAATAAACACCTGTTTATTTTCTGCTATAATCGGAGAAGAAAAGGGTCGGGAATCGATTTTAGGGAGGCAGACAAGTGAATACAAATATGAAACAGCTTTTGCGTCGAGTGCGGGGCATGAGTCTGAAACGCATGGAGGCCTGCGTCGCGGCATCGCATCGGGAATCCGGCGAGTCCAAGGCGTTTATTCGGGCAGATATGATCCGCTGCGCCATGACAATGGGGGTGGGGTATCAGGATTATCGGGTCTTTGGTTTCGCTGCAAATCGCAACCCGGACAAACGCGCCACTTTTATGACGATGACACACAATCAACTTGTCGCCCGCTGTCTGAACAGTCGGGCGCGGTTGGAAGTTCTGACGGACAAGGGAAAATTCAATGAGGCATTTCGCGCTGAGCTCGGACGGGATTTTCTTTTGCTGACAGAGAAGAACGGGAAAGAAGCATTTCTTGACTTTTGTCAGGGGAAAGCGTCGATTTTTGCTAAGCGTCGTAAGTCCTTTGGCGGACAGGGCATAGAAAAAATTGATTTAATCGCAGAGACGGACTTGCAATCGCTATTTGCGCGTTTGTTGGAGGAAGGCAAAGATCTGGTGGAGGATACCGTTATTCAGCATCCAGACTTGTCGTCGCTCAGCCGGCAGAGCGTCAACACGCTTCGACTGGTGACATTGCGGGGCAAGGATAATGAAATTCATCTGATGTACGCTCTATTGCGCATGGGCAATGGCGGTGCGGCGGTGGATAATATTTCTTCCGGCGGATTGTATGCATTGCTGGATGAAGAAGGCAGACTTTCGGCGCGGGCGTTCTGCGATAAAACAGGGAAATTTTATGAGAAGCATCCGGAACAGAATGTCAGTTTTGCCGGTTATACGGTACCGTTTTTCCACGAGGCGGCAGAGCTTTGCCGAAAGAGCGCCGAACGGCTGCCGGAGCTGGGTTATATCGGCTGGGATGCGGCGATTACGGCAAACGGACCGGTATTGATTGAGGGTAACCATTTGCCCGGCTATGATATGTGTCAGAATGTCGGTCTGAATCACACAGACACCGGTATTCTGCCTTATTTTCGCCAGGTGCTTGGTGAGTCGTTTTTCGACGCTTGATAAAAAACCGTTCTTTTTCGCAAAAAAATCCGCCTCTTCCAAAACAGAAGAGGCGGATTTTTTGTGAAACATTAGGCGAACACACCGAAAATCTGACGGAAGAAGATGATGATTCGATTGAAGAAATCGGTCAGAAGGCTCAAAAACGAGCGGGTATTGTCTTCGCATTCGCTGGAGATGATTTCGCCGGTATTGGCATCAAGCTCCAATTCATATTCAAACTCATAGATGGCGTTGGGCTCGCCGACGGAGCTGCTCTGGGCGTCAAAGAGGAAGTCCACATCGCAGATATATTTGCCGTCGTCCATATCAAACTGTACCTTCCAGTTTTTCGCCAGATCGGTGCGTTCCGGATAGCCGACATATGCCACGGCAATGGCGCGGGCGATGTCCTCGGTCATGGTCTGACCGGGCGTAAGTCTGGGCATGGCGCTGGTGACGGTCTTGAAAAGCAGAAGACCGCCGGCGGAATAGGTGTATTTATATTCCATGCCGCGATAAACAAAGTCAATCTCGTATCGATCCAGCGAGAACGGCTCCTCGTTGAAGATCTCCGCATAGTGGATATCACTCATATAGGGGATGAAATGCTCTTCCTGCAAACGATCATAGCTCAGACCTGCGTCTGCCATGGCGTCGCGACATGCCTGCCAGACGTCAAAGTCATCGGCGGCAAAGACGCCGAGACCCATTGCGCTGAAGAGCAGCACCGACAGCAGCAGGGCAAGGAACTTCTTTGTTTTTTTCATCATAATCAACTCTTTCCTTTTTATAATTCAGAGAATCGCTTCTCATATTTATTTATTACTATATTTTGTGTGAGGATGCAAGAAAAACCATATGAAAAAAATATGAAAAAATTTAGTAAATTTTTGCAAATATTATACAATCCAACAAATGTTGTTTATCCTTTTGAAGCAAAGGTTCCGGCAAAGCTGCCGTCCAGCATGGCGTACATGACTCGACATCGGTCCAAAAGGATGCGCTGAACGACTTTGTTTTTTATATCCACATCAAAACCATGGTAGGACCCGGCGATTACGCGCACTTCGGTGGGGACGCCGCTTTGCCGCAGCCGCTGGGCGTAGTCCTGCGCCTGTCTGCGCAGACAGTCCATCTCCTGCGGCTCTATATAGGCGGGCGGCAGTCCGGACAGGTCGGGATGGGAATAGGGCACTCCATAGCGCCGTAAATCGAAAAAACCGTTGGCGGTATACAAATTCCACATATGCCGGTTGGACGAGGTCGTCCATGCTGCGTCTTTGTATTTTTCCAACGTTTCATCGGTGCGGCGATCGTCGGTCACCGGGTACAGCAGCAGCTGCCCTTTCAGGTGATTTTTGCCGTGGTCACGCGCATAGAGCGTCACGCCGGCGGTTAGGCACCCGCCGGCGCTGTCGCCCATAATCAACAGGCGGTCCGGGTCGATGGAAAGATAGCCGGTGTTGCGCAGCAGCCATTCATAGACCGCGATACAGTCCTTGAGCGCGCAGGGAAAGGGGTGTTCCCACGCCAGCCGGTATTCGGGCATAATCACCCGGCAGCCCAGGGTCATGGCATAGTAGATCCCGTTGGCGAGTCGGCTGTGCAGGATCGGGAACAGGAAGCCGCCGCCGTGCAGGTATAAAAGCCCCGGGATCGGACGGTGTTCATTGGATGGCTCCAACAGATAGCAGGGGATATCGCCCTCTTCGGAAGGGACCAGGATGCGCCGTTTGTTGACAATGCGGGGCGGCTCATACAGAGCGGTTTTCTTTTCGATGGCGCGGGTATAGGAATCCAACAGCGGGCGCAGCGCCGGATTTTCAAAATTGATATTGCCCACGCCGACGGGTTTTTTGAAGTGGCTGTCGTAAGGATATTTTTCTCTCATAAGACCTCTCATTTTTATGGACTTTGAGGATACCCGTCAGGCGCGGGCTGATTTTTATCAAAGGACGGACAGAAGGTGCCGGATATTTTTCATGGAAGCGGCAAGCCCTTTTGCCAGTCTGCCGAGCCCCGACGGAAGACTGCCGCCGTTGAGAATGTCCAACAGAGCTTCCGCCATATCCGGAGTGAACACGCCTACGCTCATGGCGACCAGACTGCGAATCGGGATTTGCAGCGTCATGGCCTTGGCCATTCGGGCAGCCGCATCGTCGCCGCCTCCGCTGACTTGCTCGATGGCAAGGTTCATTAGCTTGTTGACCACCTCACCCCGGGGCGTATGGATCGCGTCTTCCAGAGTGGAGGTCATGGTCAGCTTTTCCCCGGGCTCCGGCTCCGCCGGAGGAATCGGTCTGCCCAGCAGCGCGGCAAAGGATTCGTCGCGGATATGGTGAACATCCGCCGTATAATATTCAGGGGCGCTCTTACGGTAATCGGGGATCGGATCCTTGCAGTCGGATACGACTTCCACTGTGCCCTTGAGCCGGATATCCCGGGAGGACGCGCCAATCAGAATGGTAAACGTGCCGCTTTCCACTTGCCAGTCATCGCTGTTGACATTGAAAAAGGCAAAGGCTCGCTGATCCAGTTCTATCTCCATATTTCGGTTTTCGCCCGCTTTCAGGAAAACTTTGCGGAAGGCTTTCAGCTCCTGTGCAGGGCGGAAGATAGTGCTTTCATTGTCCTTGATATAGAGCTGGCAGATCTCCGCGCCGTCGGTTTTACCGGTATTCTTAACCGTAAAAGAGACGGTCAGCGTATCGGTGTCCTTGATTTTTTTGGCGGAGAGCTTCAGCGCGGAATAGGCGAATTCAGTGTAGGACAATCCGTAGCCGAAGGGGAAAAGCACCTCTTTTTGCGCGGTATCGTAGTAGCGGTAACCAATGTAAATGCTTTCGCGGTATTCGACGGTTTTTCTTTTGCCGGGGAAATTCTCATAGGAGGGATTGTCCGCCAGTGTCAGCGGATAGGTTTCTGCCAGCTTGCCGGAGGGATTGACCTTTCCGGTCAAAAGGGAAGTAATGGCGCCGCCGGAAGCCTGACCGCCCAGATAGGCGTTCAGCAGTCCTTTGACATGAGGCAGCCATGGCATTTCCACCGGCGAGCCGCCCATTAACACAACTACGGTGTTGGGGTTCGCCCGGGCGATTGCTTCGATCAGAGCGTTCTGGTCCGCGGGCAGCTGCATGTGGGTGCGGTCATAGCCCTCCGACTCATAGGTCTCGGTCAGTCCGGCAAAGACAACGGCGACATCGGCTTTTTTTGTGGTCTGCACCGCTTCGCTGATCAGGCGCGCGTCGGGGGTGTCGTTCTTTTTGCGGTAGCCCGGCGCATACAGCACCTTGACGCCCGCTTCCAGCAGCTGTTCAAAGGCGTTGTCCAGCGTGGTGGGGTTGATGCCGGAGGAACCGGCGCCCTGATAGCGTGGACTGCGCGCCATTTCGCCGATGACAGCGATTTTCTGTTCCGGCTTCAGCGGCAGAATTCCTTCGTCATTCTTCAGAAGAACCATCGACTGTTCAGCGATTTTCTGCGCCAGCGCGTGATGCGCTCTTTTATCATAAAGGAAATTCCGTTTATTGGCTTCGGATTTCAGGATCAGCTCCAGCACCCGATCGACACATTCATTCAGTGCATCTTCGGATAATTCGCCGTTTTCCACCGCCCGCACAATGGCTTTGGCGCCCAGTCCCGCTGAGGTCGGCATCTCCAGATCGCCCCCGGCTTTGATACCGGCGACGCGATCGTTTTCCGCGCCCCAGTCGGTGACCACCAGCCCGTCAAAGCCCCAGTCTTTGCGCAGGACCTTTTGTAAAAGCCAGGGGTTCTCGGCGGTATAGGTGCCGTTCAGGCTGTTGTAGGAGTTCATGATCGTCCAGGGATGAGCCTTTTTGACGGCGATCTCAAAGGCAGGCAGGTAAATTTCCCGCAGTGCCCGTTCGTCTACAACGGTATCAATGGCAAGGCGGCGGGTCTCCTGGTTGTTGCCCGCAAAGTGCTTGACCGACGCGCCTATGCCGACGGATTGAAGACCGTTGACCACGGCAGCAGCCATTTCGCCCGCCAGCAGCGGATCCTCGGAAAAATATTCAAAGTTTCTGCCGCACAGGGGGGAGCGCTTCATATTGACGCCGGGGCCTAATACCACGGAGACTTTTTCTTCCAGCGCCTCTTCGCCGATGGCTTTGCCCATCTCTTTCAGCAAATCGGGGTCCCAGCTGCAGGCAGTGGTGGCTGCGGTGGGGAAGCAGACGGCAGGTACGGCGGCAAGCAGTTTCTTTTCCGTTTTGTTTTCCGGCTCCTTGCGCAGACCGTGGGGACCGTCGGTGACCATCACCGACGGAATATCCAGCCGCTCCAAGTCCTGCAAATGCCAGAAGTCCTTGCCGTCGCAGAAGGCAGCTTTCTCTTCCAGCGTTAATTTGGCGATCAGGTCGGGGTGTTTCATCGCGATTCAACCTTTCGTTTTTTTCGTTCATATTTTATTCGTTAAGGGATGGGGGCAGCGCATCGTCCTCCATCAACAGCGCGTCTGCCTTGTCCGCATCCATGGTTTCCACATTTTTCAGCTTTTTCTGAATCAAGCCGTTGCGCTTCTGCGCGTCTTCCAGCACCTTGCCTGCTTCGTCGACCTTTTTCTGCGCTTTGGACAGCAGGTCGCCGAATTTGTCATACTGGGCTTTTACGGCGGTCAGCATCACACGCACCTGCTCCGCCTTTTCGTTGATGGCGACGGAGCGGAAGCCGATTGCCAGAGAATTGAGCAGTGCGGTAATTGTGGTGGGACCCGCTATCAGTACCTGGTAGGTCGAGTGCAGCTTTTCGGCAAGACCACTGTCTGATGACATCACTTCGGCATAAAGCCCTTCGGTTGCCAGATAAAGAATAGCGAAAGGCGTGGTTTCGGGAACCTGGATGTATTTCGTTGAAATATCCTTCGCCTCTTGGGTTACTCTGTTTTGCAGCGCCCTGCGCGCCTCTTTCAGCTGTTCGGCGTCGGCTTTGTCCGCCGCTTCGGTGACGCGAATATAATCCTCTAATGGAAACTTAGAGTCCAGCGGCAGATAGGTCCGTTTGCCCTCGGAAGAGGGAATGATTACGGCGAACTCAACGCTGCCGGTGCCTTTGGGACTGTAATTTTCCACGTACTGTCCGGGAATGATCTGATCAAGGATTCCCTTTAGCTGTACCTCCGCCCAGGTGCCGCGGGCTTTGACATTGGTCAGCACCCGGTTCAGCGCGGAAACATGGTCGGTCACCCCGGCGGAAAGCTCCTTCATTTCGCCTAAGGAGCGGTAGACATTTTCCAGCTGCTTGGAGACGGTTTCAAAGGAGGAATCCAGCCGCTTACCCAGTGTTTCGTCCAGTTTTTCACTGACGGTGGCGCGCATCTGCTCCAATTTTTTTTCGTTGCCCTCGCGCATTCGCTCGAGGCTGTTCTCCAGCACCCGGGTCTGCTTTTCGGCGTGCTGCTCGTTGCGATCCCGCAGCTGATTCAGCGAGTTGGTCAGCAGTTTGTTCATCTGCAGCTCTCGCTCCAGATTGTTCTTTTCCGCTTGCTCCAGCCGGGCGGTGATTTTTTCCAGGCTTTCGCTGAGCTCGCTGCGCAGCGCCGCGTCCCTGCTTTGTTCATCCCGGCGGGCGCGGGCAAATTCCTCCGCTACGGCGGGAATGACGCGCTCGGTCTCCTGCCGCAGTCGGAGCAGTTGCTCATCGCTGCCGGTTTCTTTTTTTGCAGAGGCTTTATGTACCATCCAGAGCAGAATATTCAAAAGAATAAGAATCAGGATAATTCCGGCGATTGAAAAATATTCCATGTTTGTTTTCCCTTCCTTTTTCTACTATCATACCGCATAGCCGACGGTTTTGCAAATATTTTTCCGCATCCTTGAGTGAAAAGAAGAAAAGATAACGAAAATTTTTGAAAGACGGTAGAAAAGCGGCGGTAAGTTTGGTATAATACTACAAGCAGAAACGAAAAAAGGAGGCAATGGGCATGAAAAAAAGAGTAGGTGCAGTTTTTTGCGCCCTGCTTTTGGCTTTGTCTCTTTTTTCCGGCTGTTCGGAGGATAGTTTTAATCTGGCGTGGCCCGTTTATGAAAATGTGCGCACGCTGGATCCTCAATATGCGTCTTCCTCGACCGCCAAGCTGATTGCGGTGAACTGTTTCGAGGGACTGGTACGCATCGGCGAAGACGGCTCTGTGCAGCCTGCCGCCGCCGAGAGCTATGAAAAAAACGGATTGACCTATCGCTTTACTCTGCGCAGTGGCGCGGTTTGGAAGCTTTCCTCCACTGCCGAGGAGGGCATGAGCGGCAAAATTCCGGCGGATTTTTCTCCCGCCGTTACCGCCCATGATTTTGTGTTTGCCTTCCGTCGGCTTTGCGACCCCGCGACCGGCGCACCGGACGCATATCTGTTCCGAAGTATTTTGAATTTTTCCGAAGCGATGGCTGGCGAAGCCTCGCCGGAAAGCATCGGCGTCAGAGCCGAGTCGGATACCGTGCTGATCATCACCCTGTCGCAGGAGGATCCGCAATTCCTGCAAAAACTTGCGGAGCCCTGTGCCGTGCCCTGCAACGAGGAATTTTTTACCGCCTGCGGCGGACGCTATGGGCTGATGACTATGTATATGCTGACCAACGGACCCTTCTATTTCAGTCGTTGGAATACAGACGAATCCTTCCGTATGACCAAAAGCGATATCTATAACGGACCGACCCCAGCGACGCCGGATACGGTATGGCTGTATCTGAATGACGATGTCGGCGAGATGAACCGTAAACTGGCGGAAGGGGTTTATGGCGCCGGTATCACCGGGAACGCCGCTTTTGACCCTGCTACAGTGGAGAAGGAGCTGACTGCTGAACCGATCAGCAATATGCTTTACAGCCTGATTTTTAACTGCCAAAGCACTGTGCCCGCCGTAAAATCGCTGCGCACCGCGCTGCTGGCAAGCTGGAATCCATCGTTTTTTGAAGCGGAAGGTAAAACCCTTTCGCAGCACCTTTTACCGGAAAATATCGCTCTGCCCGGCGGTGTGAGCAAAAATAGTCCGCCTGTTTTTAGCGAAAGCGATGCGAAGGCGTCATTAGGGGCGGCGCTGCTGGCGCTGGATACGGAAAATACCGAGATTACGATTCTCTGCGAGCCGGAATATGAATCCGCTTTGAAAAACCAGATGCAGCAGTGGCAACGGATCCTGGGCGTTTCTCTGGCGGTGCGCGTGGAAGCGGTTGCTCGGACGGATCTGATGCAGCGAGTCGAAGACGGTGATTTTGAAGCTGCGTTTTATCCTTTGCGCGCAAAAAGCAGCACGGCGGCAGATTTTCTGGCGACTTTTACCTCTTCTTCCAAAGAGAATGTGACCGGCTATGCTTCGGTGGAGTACGATGCGCTGTTTGAGCAGGTCAGCGCCGCTTCCGGCGAACAGGCGCTGGCTTCCGCCATCGACGGCGCGCTGGAGCATCTGGCACAAAATGCGGTCTATATGCCGGTTTATGTGGAAAATTCTTATTTCATTTGTCAGAATGATATCAGCGGCATCGTCCGCGGAAACAGCGAAACATTGATATATTTTGCCGGAGCGACGCGTTCCTGACGCGCCTTCGGGAAAGGATGGGAAAAATATGGCTGTGGTAAGACCCTTTCGGGCAGTGCGTCCGAAAAAGGAATTTGCCGAAAAAATTGCGGCGCTTCCTTATGATGTGATGAACAGCGAGGAAGCCCGCGCTGCGGTACAGGGTAATCCTCTGTCCTTCCTGCATGTGGATAAGGCGGAGGTCGATCTGCCTGTGGGGACGGATTTGTACAGCGATGCGGTTTACGCAAAGGCAAGGGAAAATCTTTTACATCTGGAAAAAGCGTATTGTCTTAAAGAGCGGGAACCGAAATTTTACCTCTATCGCCAGATCATGAACGGCAGAGCCCAAACGGGGCTGGTCGGCTGTGTTTCGGCAGATGATTATCAAAACAATGTGATCAAAAAGCATGAGCATACCCGCGCCGATAAGGAGGCGGATCGCATTCGCCATGTGGACATCTGCGACGCCAATACCGGACCGATTTTTCTGACCTATCGCAGCAGTGAAGCGGTGGATCGGGTCATTGCGCGTTATCTTAAGAACGCGCCGGAATATGATTTTACCACAGCAGAAGGTGTACGGAATACCGTCTGGGTGATCGATGTTCCAGAGGATATGGAGGCGCTGCAGCAGGCGTTTGCAAAGATCCCCGCTCTGTACATTGCCGACGGACATCACCGTGCCGCCAGCGCTGTAAGGGTCGCTGAAATGCGCCGCGCGGCGAAGCCGGATTATACCGGTCGGGAAGAATTCAATTTCTTTCTGGCGGTGTTGTTCCAAAGCGATGAGCTGGCGATTATGGACTACAATCGAGTCTTAAAAGATCTGAACGGGCATACCGTGCCGGAGCTTCTTTTTCTGCTGGAAGAAAAATTCGTCGTTACGCCCGTTGGTCAAGCGGCATATCACCCCGAAAAGAAGCATACCTTCGGGATGTTCACCGATGGAGTTTGGTACCGACTGGAGGCGAAAAAGCCATTCATCGATGACTCCGATCCGGTGGCGCGGCTGGATGTTTCTATTTTGCAAAACGAAGTGATCGAGCCGATTTTCGGCATTTCCGATCCGCGCACTGACAAACGCATCGATTTTGTCGGCGGCATTCGCGGGCTCGGCGAGTTGGAAAGACGGGCAAGCAGTGATATGAAATTGGCGTTTTCCATGTTTCCGACCGGGCTGGACGATCTGATGGCGATTGCCGACGCAGGATTGGTGATGCCGCCTAAATCTACCTGGTTTGAGCCGAAGCTGCTCAGCGGCTTGTTTATTCATCCGCTTTCCGGGGAGGTAGACCAATGACCGTTCGTGAATTGATCGATACGCTGCACCTGACGGTGCTGACCGCAGGGGAGCTTGACGCCGAGGTGACCGGATGCTACTGCGGCGACCTTTTGAGCTGGGTCATGTCCCGCGCCCAGGCGGGCGACGCCTGGCTGACCGTGATGGGCAATGTCAATTCCGTCGGCGTCGCCGTTCTGGCGGATGTTGCGTGCATTATTCTGACCGAAAACGCCGCACTGGACGCAGATGCGAAAAATCGTGCTGAGAGCAACGATGTTACGATCCTGACTACGGCGGATAATACTTATGTGACCGCCACCAAGGTATATGAATTATTGAAAGTGTAAAAAACGGGGGGGGACGGAAATGGAGCTGTACTATGATTTACATATCCATTCCTGCCTGTCGCCCTGCGGGGACGAGGATATGACCCCCTATAATTTGGTCAATATGGCGAAGCTGATGGGCTTTGATCTGATCGCCGTGACCGATCATAATACAGCGGGCAATTGTCGCGCCGCCATGCAGGCGGGCAGAGAGGCGGGCATTACCGTGGTGCCCGGCATGGAGCTTTGTACTGCCGAGGAAGTGCATTTGGTCTGCTTGTTTCCGATGATCGAGCCGGCGGAAAAATTTTCTGCGTTTATAAAAACTACTCTGCCGCCGGTGCATAACAAGCCGGAAATTTTCGGCAGACAGATTTACTGCGGCGCCGGTGATAAGATACTGGGCGAAGAAGAAATTTTGCTGCTGACCGCTTCCTCTCTTTCCCTGGAGCAGGCGGTGCAGCAGGTTCGTGATTTCGGCGGGTTTTGTTTCCCCGCGCATATCGACCGCGATTCCTATAGCGTGTTGTCCAATCTGGGTGCAATCGACCCCAGTTTCGGCTTTTCCGCTGCCGAGGTTTACGATAAAGCAAAAATCGAGTCGCTGAAACGGCAGCATCCGATCCTTCAAACCATGCGTATTTTTTCCGATTCCGACGCTCATTACCTTGACAAGCTTCGTGAGCCTGAAAATCGGATCCGCTTGCCCGAAAATACGCCGGAAGCCCTGATTGCCTGGCTGAAAGGGGAAGCGCGGGATTGACAAACAGGAAGCCGTGTATTATAATACAAGGCGCATCTCACAATGAGCCGGGGTACGGTTGGAGTTTTTAGCCGAGCGCGCAAAGGCGCAGCAAAAAGGAGAATTACGAACCGCAAGGCGGTGAGCAAGACGACTATTTTGCAAGCGGGCGAGCAAAGCAGGCGAGGATCAGGCAAAAAAAGAGCAAAAGAGCAACGAAAAGAAAAAACCGGGGTGTAGCGCAGTTGGTAGCGCGCCTGCTTTGGGAGCAGGATGTCGGGGGTTCGAATCCCTTCACTCCGACCATACCGGGGCAAAGATGATTTGCCTCGGTTTTTTGTGCTCAAAAGCTTCTTGATATGTGAAACAGAATTACATTTATATCCCTTGAACAGGGAAATATTTTTTTGACAGCAAGCAGGTAGATAAAATATGTTTTTATGTAAAATCTAAAAAACAGAACATGCCGGATTGTCTGTTTTTGATATTACAAAAAGCCTCGGAGTGCTCCGGGGCTTTTTATCAATGAAAATTGTCGGAATTAAAGGAATGATGATCAGTGAGCTTGTTATACCAGCCGCATCATAAACGCTGTGGTCAGCGCCATCAGAATGGTTACAGCCAGCGATAAACCGTTGATCAAATAAGAGAGCCACCCAAAGTCTTTTTTAATCAAAACAGCGGAGACCAGGGCGGTAATGCCTGCCGTGACAGCCGGAATCACTGCGTGGAAAATTAGTTCCGAACGATTGCCCCAACGGTCAACCCCGACGCCGACAGTAAAATGCAGGGGAATGGTATCGGGAAGATTTTTCCACATCATGTAAAAAAAGATGCAGAATAGACCCGCTGCCGCAAGATTAAAAACGGTACACAGCACAGGGAAAAATTTAGGCGAGCGCGCAGTTTTTGGAATCATATTACATCTCTCCTTGACCTTGTCGGTCTGTTTTTAGAGCGGTTGAAATGAAATAAAGAAAAATATCGGGTGGGACAGATCATTTTTTTCGGCTTTGCTTAACCAAAAAAGTCGTCGGTCGTTTTCTGCGGCGCGTGGTTTTTGTTTAGTTTGTCGTTTCTTCCTGCTGTTTCTCCGCTTCTTCTTCCTGTTCCAGACGCTCGGCGCGTTCTTCGACGCTGCGCTTGAAGTCGATCAGGCGGTGGCGGTATTCAGACTCCATAAACAGAGAGGTGATGATGAAATCTGCCGTCGCTTTATTGTTAGCAATGGGAATATCAAACACCTGAGCGATACGCAGAAGCGCTTTGACATCCGGATCGTGGGGCTGCGCGGTCAGAGGGTCGGAGAAGAAAATGACGATGTCGATCTTTCCGTCCACGATCATGGCTCCGATCTGTTGATCGCCGCCTAAGGGACCACTGTTAAAACCGCGGATCGGCAAACGGGTGCGTTCAGCAATCATGCGGGCGGTGGTGCCGGTGCCGAAGAGAAAATGATGCTTTAAGATTTCAGCGTTTTTCTGGCACCATTCGATGATCTCCTCTTTTTTGTTGTCATGAGCGATCAGGGCAATGTTCTTCTGCTTGCCGATCACCGCCTGTTGGTAAGAATAGGAAAATTCCATGGCGTTCCCTCCTTCAAAAAAAGCCTAACACAGTGATTTGAAAAAAGCAATCGGTTTGCCGAAATTTTACGAAGAACGGCAAAAACTTCGACCGTTTTCGCGTCGACGTAAAAGCTGTCGAAGTTTTTATTTGATATATGTTTCAAAAAATGTGCGTAAAACAGTCACTGAAGCTTTAATACTTCCTCGGCAGCGCGCAGGATGCCGACCTTGGCGCTGTGGTAATTCAGTCCACCCTGCAGCCAGACCGCATAGGGATCGCGCAGCGGCGCATCGGCGGAAAGCTCAATGGAGGAGCCCATGATGAACGCGCCTGCCGCCATAATGACCTTGCAGGGGTAGCCGGGCATATCCCAGGGCTCCGGCGAAACAAAGGAGTCCACCGGCGAGCCGGACTGGATCCCCCGGCAGAAGGCAATGAGATTTTCCGGTGTTTGCAGTCGCAGCGCTTGAATGATGTCACGGCGGGGTTCCTCGACGCCGGGCGTTGGCAAAAAGCCCATTTCTTCAAATAGCGCGGCGGCGAATACAGCGGTTTTCAGCGCTTCGCCGGTCACATGGGGGGCGTTAAAAAAGCCCATGAACAGATCCCGGTTGTTCCCCAGGGTCGCGCCGACCTCCCGTCCCAGTCCGGGGACGGTCATGCGATAGGCGCATTGCTCAATCCATTCTTTTTTTCCGGCGATATAACCGCCGCAGCGGGCGATGCCGCCGCCGGGGTTTTTGATTAAAGATCCGGCAATCAGATCCGCTCCCGCTTCGGTGGGCTCGCTTGTTTGCACAAATTCTCCGTAGCAATTGTCTACCATAATTACCGCGTCGGACACTTTTTTGACCGTTTCGGCTACCTGTGCGATTTCCTCCACCGAAAGACTTGGGCGCAGCGTATAGCCCCGGGAGCGTTGGAGATAGACCATTTTTATGGCAGGGTTGGAACGCAGCGCGTCGAGAATGCCGGCAAGATCCGGCTTACCCTCCGGTGTCAGATCAACCTGTTGATAGCCAATGCCGTAATCCGCCAGGCTGCCCTGTCCCTTTTGACCGGCAATGCCGATGACCGGACAGATGGTATCGTAAGGGCGGCCGGTGACAGAAAGCATCACATCCCCCGGCCGCAGTACGCCGAATAGGGCGACGCCCAGCGTGTGGGTGCCGCAGGAAAAGCTGTGGCGAATCAGCGCATCTTCCGCGCCGAAGGTCTCGGCGACCACCCGATCCAGCGTTTCTCGTCCCCGGTCGCTGTAGCCGTAACCGGTGGTTGCGCCGAAGCACGCCTCGTCGACACGATTGTGAATGAATGCCGAGAGCACCTTTTGCTGGTTATATTCAGTGATTTGGTTGATTTGGTCAAAATGTGTCTTTGCCCGTGCTTCGGCGGCTTCTGCCAGCTTTTGCACCGGCTCGGAAAAAGAAAAAAAATGTTTCATATGGTCAGTTCCCACCAGATTGTATATTTTTGATAACCAATTTTTTGATAAATCGGAAAGATTTCATCTATCGCACAAAGATAACAGGTTTTGCCTGCCGCAATCAGTTCCCGGCTCAGGGCGCGGACGGTGCTGTTGGCAAAGCCCTGCCTTTGCCAGTCAGGCAGGGTGCGCACGCTTCCAAGGACTGCCTGGGTATCGCTTTCCGCCGCCGTCAGTGCCAGTGAGACGATTTTTCCTTCGCGGCGGATGGCGCGTATATGACAGAAATCATGTCGCAGCCGATGGGACAATTCCACATACCAATCGCCAAAGGGATCGCGATCCTCCGGCGCCAAATTATATTGAAAACAGGAATAAATGTCTCGCAGGTTTTCCGCGTTGATTGACTCCGTCTTGCCGTTTCCTGACGGCGCCTCCCGCAGGACGCCGACGATCCCCCTGCGATCCAGCCGGGCGAATGCGTCCTCGGGGTAGGCGTTTTCGGCGCAGAATACGCGAGGACAACGCAGAAACGACAGCAGCTGTACGATTTCTTTGTCTGCCTGTCCGCAGAGGATTGCCCAGTCGCCCCGGACGCTTAACGCTGCGTTGCCGGAGAACAGAAAGTGGGATGCAGGGTCATTTTCATATAAGCGAAAATCAGAGAGAATTCGACAGCCGAAATTGTCGCGCCGGCA
Source organism: uncultured Eubacteriales bacterium (assembly GCA_949296825.1). Lineage (GTDB taxonomy): Bacteria > Bacillota > Clostridia > Oscillospirales > Acutalibacteraceae > RGIG2774. The sequence goes on along the minus strand of CASFQZ010000044.1, from coordinate 5,237 downwards.
GAAGGAGAAAAACGCATCCCGGTTTTCGGAGGCCTGTTTAAGCATGGGCAAATTCCTCCGCCAACGCTTCCACCAGCCGCAGCGTCGGTTCGAGGTCTCTCTGATCCATGACGCAGGCGGGGGAGTGCAGATAACGGCAGGGCAGGCTGATTGCCAGCGTTTTTACACCGCCCCGGCTCTTGTGTACCGCGCCGCTGTCGTTGCCGCCAGCCACAGCGGTTTTGGTCTGGGCTGGAATGCCCAGTTTTTCGGCGGTTTGCATCGCCGTCTTATATAATGCCGACGGATAGATGGTTGCGCGATCCATAAAGGAAATAACCGGCCCCTTCCCCAGCTCGCAGACTTTTTTTTCGTCTTCCATGCCGCAGAGGTCGGAAGCGGTGGTGGCTTCCACAACCAGCGCATAATCCGGCGCAACGGTAAAGGCTGCCGCTTGGGCGCCCCGCATCCCTACTTCCTCCTGTACGGTGAATACAAAGGTCAAATCACAGGCTAACTCACGATTTGCCAGTTCCAGCAGCAGCGCGCAGCCGACCCGGTCGTCCAGCGCTTTGCCCTTGATTTTTTCGCCGAGATGTAGAAAATCAGAGAGAAAAACAGCGGTGTCGCCAGGCTGAGCGTATCGTTCTGCCTCCGCTTTTTCCTTGGCGCCGATGTCGATCAACAGATTTTCTGCTTTTGAATATCTATTTCGTTCTTCTTCGGTGGCAAGGTGGTATGGCGCAATACCGATGACGCCTATAGCGCCGTTTTCCAGCGTGACGCGTTTTCCGGCAAGGGCTTCCGGCGAAATGCCGCCCAGCGGGGCAAAACGCAGCAGACCGTTTGGCTCAATGCCGGTTATGATCATGCCCACCTCGTCCATATGCGCTTCCAGCATGATATGATTTTTTGGGTGGTTTCTGCCTTTGAGTTTTGCTATGATGTTGCCCAGTGGATCCACGGTGATTTCCGCTTTCTTCGGCAGTTCCCGTATGATATAGGCGCGTACTGCGTCCTCGTGTCCGGAGGGACCGTTCAGGCGGCTCAGCGCTTCGATTCGTTGAAGCAAATCCATCGTTACAGCCCCCTTTCTATCGCAAGAGCAAGCAATGCGGCGGTGTTTTGGATATCAGAAAGCCGGACGGCTTCGACCGGTGTGTGCATATTGCGAATGGGAACGGAAAGCAGCGCGGTTTTCCGTCCGCCGGCGGTGCAGGAGATCACATCGGCATTGGTACCGGTGGAGCTGCCCATAATCTCCGATGAATGGGGAATGTTTTCTTCCTTTGCCAGCTGCCGCAGGGCGCGGCTCAGCTCATGATCCAGCACCGGCGAAAAGCCGATCATCGCGCCGCTGCCCATTGCGGCGGTATGTACCTCGCTTGCACCGGGCTGATTGGCAAAGCTGACATCTACAACAAAGGCTTTGTTGGGACGCAGGTCAAAAACGGCAGGGGACGCGCCCCGAAGCCCCGCTTCTTCCTGCGCGGAAAAGCAGAAGGTGAGATCGGTAAGGGCGCCGCGTTTTGAGAGCAGCGACGCCGTCAGCAAAAGAACCGCCGCTCCCGCGCTGTTGTCCAGGTAAGGGGAGGAAACGCAGCCGTCTCCCAATTCATAAAAGGCGGGACGGTACAGCAGACGATCGCCGGGTTCGATTTTTGCTAATATATCGTCGGCGCACCCGACATCAAAAAGAAGTTCCTCCGCTTTTGGTACAGCGGAGGCGTCTGTTTCTCCGCGCAGATGGGGTGGTACGCTGGCGCAGACGGCGGGAATCCTGTCTTTCCCTAAAAGAATCAGGTCGGAAGCTGCCAGAGTGCGCAGATCAACTCTGCCCACCGGCGCGGCGCGAAGGAAGCCGGAACGGTGGACGCCGGTTACCACAAGGCTGAGCTTGTCGATGTGGGCGTCCAGAAAAGTTTTTCCTCTGCCAAACACCGCCAGAAGATTACCGAACCGGTCGGTTTTTATCTGCGCGCCCAGTGGGGCGAGATATTCTTCAATCAGCGGCATCGCGGCTTCTTCCTGTCCGGAGGGTGTGGGCAGGGCGCACAGTCTTTTTAGACAATCCATCAAATCAAACATGATGATTTTCGCCTCCGTGGTCGGAAATTTGATCCAGCGTCAGATCAAAAGCGGGTAAAAATTCCTCCAGAAAGATCTGTACCTCGGCAAGCTTCATTTTGTCCAGCGCTTTTTTTGTGGATTCCTCTGCCTTGCTGAACTCGGCGTTGCCCGCTCGCCGTTCTTCCCGACATTTGATATAGGCGCACAGCTTATCCGCCGCCTTCACCAGCTGATGCAGCTGCGGGTCTTCTTTTTGTGAAAGGAAATACGGCTCCATTTCTTCCTTCAGGTCTTGCGGCAGTCCGTCCAGCAGTTTTAGCGAAGCTGCCTGCTCTACTTCGGCGTAGGCTTTTTTAATGACGGGGTTGTAGTATTTGACCGGTGTGGGCAGATCGCCGGTCAGGATTTCCGGCATATCGTGGTAAAGTCCCAGCACGGCGGCGCGTTCGGCGTCGATTTGTTTGCCAAAGCGGCGTTTGGCGATCAGTGCCAGCAGATGTGAAAGCGCGGCGACCTCAAAGGAATGGGTGCTCAGGTTTTCCGGTACGGTGTTACGCATCAATGACCAACGGTCGATATATTTCATGCGGGAAAGAAAAGCAAAAAAAGTGCTGCTCATGACGTTCTCCTTTGTGTAAAGCCAAATGGTTTTGCTCTATTGTACATCAAAATAGCCATGGATGCAACCTCTCCATATCGCACAAAAAAATGCCTATGGAGCCAGTTGGTTGGTGTCATGGGCGTCAAAAGACGTCAGCCGCGGCGCATACAGTATAAGAAATTACAGCAGTTGCCGCCATAATTTTATTTTAATCTTTACGCCAATTTAGCACATATGCTCTAATGTACCCGCCTTTTTGCCAGAATAATATGGTGTGTTTTTTGTATATTTGAGATAAAGCAGCCTGCATATTACAGAAAATGATGGAGGGCAAATGAAGACCAATAAGTATATATTGAGTGACAGTAACTTTTGGCGTTGGGTAAGATGTCTTGCTGTGGTTTTCTGCAAAAATCTCTTGTATTTGACCGGTTGTTATAGTATAATATAAACCAATCCTTGCTTTTTGACGGAGCATTTCGGGACCCAGGAAGCAAGAATAAAAAAAGGAGTAGACGAAATGGAACCGATTAAGGTCGATTTTACTAAAAAAGGCAAATCCGGCGTTAAGGATGTTTTTATTGCGCCGGAAAAATCCTGGCTGCGCATCCTGATCAATATTATTGTGACTCTGGTCGTAGCTGTGGTTGCGTATTATTTCCTGCTGCCGCCGATGAATCCGAAGGCGCTGGAATTTTATATGTATTTTGCCATTGTTTTCGCTGCCTATGTCGCCAGCGCGGTGCTGACCTCCAAAGCGTTCAGCAAACCGGAGTATATCCCTTATGTCAAAAGACAGGCGATCGTGCCCGTGGCGCTGATCGTGATACTGGCGGTGGTTCTGGGTATCGGTTATTTAACCAGTGCGGCGCTGTTCCGTGCAAAGGATTATGCCCAGCTTCTGCCGGTAGAGGAAACGGAGTTTTCCAACAGCTTTTCCGCCATTGACAGCATTGAGGATTTCAATAAGCTGCCTCTAATCGACGCGGACGCCGCCGAGCGCCTGGCGGATAAAACCCTGGGCGATTTGGCGCAGATTGGCAAAGAGTCACAGTTTGAGGTCGCCAATGCCTATTCGACCCAGATCAACTATAAAAACGCCCCCTATCGGGTCTTCCCGCTGCAATACGGCGATATTTTTAAATGGCTGACTAACCGCGCGGACGGTATCCCGGGGTATATCACAGTCAATATGAACACGCAGCAGGCGCAGTTTGTGCAGCTGGCGGAGGGCATCACCATTTCCCCCGCCGAGCATTTTTCCCGCCATTTGAATCGTGTACTGCGCTTTGCTTACCCGACCTATATTTTCGGTACGCCCTCCTTTGAGATTGACGAAACCGGTACACCCTATTGGATCTGTGAGCACATCGACAAAAAAGTCGGTCTTCTGGGCGGCGACGATGTCGTCGGTGTGGTGATGGTCAATGCCGTAACCGGTGAGCATCATTACTATGATATTGAAGAAATCCGCCAGGGCAAGAGCGTTGACGGCACCGACCTTGCTTGGGTCGATCAGGTTTATGACGCGAGCCTGCTGTTACAGCAGTTTAACTATTATGGCAGATATTCCGGCGGCTTTATCAACGCCTATATCGGTCAGTCCGGCGTGAAGATGAGCACCGACGGTTCAAACTTCTTTGCCATTGGCGATGATGTTTATCTGTATACCGGCGTTACCAGCGTCACCAGTGACGAGTCGATTCTCGGCTTTATCGTCATTAACCAGCGCACGAAGGATGCGTTCTTCTACAGTGTATCCGGCGCGACGGAACGGGCGGCGCAGAATTCCGCGCAGGGCATCGTTTCCGATAAGGGCTGGGCGGCGACCTTCCCGATCCTGATCAATCTGGACGGCGAGGCGACTTACCTGATGTCCTTGAAGGATTCCACCGATGTCATCAAAGCCTATGCAATGGTCAATGTCAGCCAGTTCTCCGACGCGGTCCGCAGCCCCGACGACGATAATCCCGACCTGCGTGCCTGCCTGCAGGCGTATATTGATAAGCTGGCGTCGCGCGGTGTGGTGATTGATATTGATATGAGCGGCAATGTAGTCGCCGATTCGGTCATTCCGGAGGGCGGCGATCAGACCGATGAAGGTCAGAGCGTCACCACCGTCGCAGGTGTGATTTCTGACATCCGCACTGCCGTCATCAGCGGCAACACCTATTATTATATCGAGCTGGACGGCAGCGGCACATACTATTATGTGTCTGCATCGCTCGGCAGCGAGGTTGTCCTGTTTAATGTCGGCGATCATGTGACCCTGACGGTCAACGGCGACCCAAGCGGCGAGCTGCTGCCTGCCGCCGATCCGGTTTATTCCGAAGAAACCACCGCCGCACAATAAAAAGCATATAAGAGCAGAGCCGAACCCTTTTTGGCTGGTTCGGCTCTGTTTTTTTGAAATACAATATATACTGTGGTGAATTTGCGGCGATTTTTGCGGCGATAGTATTGCTTTGCAGCATGAGATAGACTGTCCGCTGCTCGCCGCTCCTTCCGTTTGCCGTGCCGACAGCCCTGCGGAGAAATGCTTTGCGAATCGATAATGATTTGCTTGAGAATGGTCAAAGGCAAAAAA
>CASFQZ010000043.1 GCA_949296825.1 uncultured Eubacteriales bacterium | reverse complement strand
GGATGTGCTGTATGTCACCCTGCCTGATGGCACAACGGTGGACGGACAGGTCGCGAAGCTGAAAGATTTTGTTTCTGCCCGCGCGGACTGGCTGACGACGCAGACTTCCCAATGGAGCGGGGATGATTATATCATCCAGACAAAGCCCATTGTTGATATGATGAAAGAGGTGCTGCAAAAAATCGTTGCGCTCTTTGAGCGGCTTCTCCGTGATTTGCAAACGATATTAAATGCTTTTGTAACCGATTGATCCTTTCTCCCTCATGTATTGATTGCCATCCTGCCGTTTTGCGTGTCCGTCGGAACGGTAGGATGGCTTTTTGTTGCGATTCATAGTTTTTCCTTGACTTTTCGCTGCAAGTATTGTACAATAAAACAGAATTTACGCAAAATATTTTTGTTTATTTTATTCGCGAGGTGGGAATATTGTCTAAATATATTTTAGCACTGGATCAGGGAACTACCAGTTCCAGGACCATTGCCTTCAATCGTCAGGGAGAAATCGTTGCGAAGGCGCAATATGAGTTTCCGCAGATTTATCCACGGGCAGGCTGGGTTGAACATGATCCAATGGAAATTTTACGCAGTCAGATGCGTTCCCTGGCAGATACGCTAATTGACGGTCGGATTCAGGCGCGGGACATCGTCGGTATCGGTATTACCAATCAGCGTGAAACAACCATTCTTTGGGATAAGTCTACCGGTCAGCCGGTGTATAATGCCATTGTTTGGCAATGCCGCCGTACCGCAGAGCTTTGCGAAGAACTGAAGAAGGATCAAGAGCTTTCCGCCTATATCACGGAGCACACCGGATTGATCATTGACGCCTATTTTTCGGCAACAAAGATTCGCTGGATTTTGGATCATTGTGAAAAGGCGAGGGAAGTACTTAAACAGGGCAACCTGCTCTTTGGTACCGTCGAGACCTGGCTGATATGGAACCTTTCCGGCGGGAAGGTTCATGTAACGGATTTTTCGAACGCCTCGCGCACCATGCTTTTTGATGTTGACAGACTGACCTGGGATCCCTTTATTTGTGAAAAACTCGGCATTCCGATGGAGATTTTGCCTACGCCTGTTCCTTCCAGTAAAATATACGGGCTGGTTTCTTCGCATGGTATCCCCGGTTTGGAGTCCCTTTCCGGTATTCCGATTTGTGGAGCCGTCGGCGATCAGCCTGCCGCGTTGTTCGGGCAGGGCTGCTTTTCGGCGGGCCAGGCAAAAAACACCTATGGCACAGGCTGTTTTCTTTTGATGAACACCGGCAAAGAACGGGTACGCTCCAAAAACAATCTTGTGACTGGTGTTGCCTGGGGAATTGGGGACGAGGTTATCTATGCCATTGAGGGCAGTGCCTTTAACGCCGGATCTACGATTCAGTGGCTGAGAGATGAGCTGAAAATGATCGACAGCGCGCCCGAATGTGATCGCCTTGCCGAATCGGTTCCCGATGCTGGGGGGATTTATCTGGTACCTGCCTTTACCGGACTGGGGGCGCCCTATTGGGATATGTATGCGCGCGGCTGTATTGTTGGGATAACTCGAGGGACAAATCGGGCGCATTTTGCCCGAGCGGTTCTTGAGGGAATCACTTATCAAATGACTGATTTGCTGCGGGCAATGAAAGCAGACTCCGAAGTCCCGCTGACAGAATTGCGTGTGGATGGCGGCGCAAGTGTCAGCAATATTATGATGCAAATTCAGGCAAATATTGCCGGCTGCCCGGTGAATCGTCCGAAGGTTGTTGAAACAACAGCTCTTGGCGCGGCTTATCTTGCCGGACTCGCGGTCGGATTCTGGAGTGGTCTGGATGAAATTCGCTCCATTCGTGCCGTAGATCGCATCTTCTTCCCGGAAATGACGCAGGATGAGCGTGACAAGGCGTACGCCGGCTGGCAAAAAGCTGTCTCGCGGGCGCGGAATTGGATAGAGCATGAGGAATAAGAGCGTTTTTCTTGATATCTCTGCCAAACAAGCCATTGATACAAAAAACGGGCGTATATGCGTCCGTTTTTTTATATTTTTCTGCCGGAAATCTTATAATATATCAGGTAAGTTCCTTGATTTTTTATATTCCTTGTGCTACAATTATGAATAATTACAGATTTTGGCGCCTTCTTGTTGCCATAGTCAAGCGCTGGATTGGTGCGACCATCTGTTAATTTATCATACGGAGGTTTTTCTTATGGCAAGAGTTTATAACTTTTCCGCCGGACCTTCCATGCTTCCGGAGGAAGTGCTGCGCAAGGCTGCGTCGGAGATGCTGGATTATGAGGGCAGCGGACAATCCGTAATGGAGATGAGTCACCGCTCGAAGGAATTTGATAAAATCATCAAAGATGCCGAGGCTCTTCTTCGTGAATTGATGAATATCCCCGATAATTATCAGGTTCTATTTCTGCAGGGCGGCGCGTCCGCGCAGTTTTCCGCCATTCCGCTCAACTTCATGAACGGCAGCGGAAAAGCCGATTACATTTTGACCGGGCAATGGGCGAAAAAAGCCTTTACCGAAGCGAAAAAGTACGGCAGTGTCAGAGAAGTCGCTTCTTCTGCGGATAAAACCTTTTCCTACATCCCCAAAACGACCCGTGCTGACTTTGACCCTGAGGCGGATTATGTTTATATTTGCATGAATAACACCATTTATGGAACTGTTTATCACGAGCTGCCGGATACCGGGGATATTCCGCTGATTGCTGATATTTCTTCCTGCTTCCTCTCGGAGCCGCTGGATGTGACAAAATTTGCCATGCTTTATGGCGGTGCTCAGAAGAATGTCGCTCCTGCCGGTCTGGTTATTGCCATTATTCGCGATGATATGCTCGGTAAAGCGCGTGATATTACGCCGGTCATGATGAATTATCAGATCATGGCTGAGAACCGTTCCCTATATAATACACCGCCTTGCTATACGATTTACATTTGTAAGCTGGTTCTTGAATGGATCAAGAGCCTCGGCGGTCTGGACGCTATGAAGGTGCGCAATGAGAAAAAGGCAAAGCTTCTCTATGATTTTCTTGATTCTTCCAAAATGTTCCATGGTACCGTTGTACCGGAAGATCGTTCCTTGATGAATGTTCCATTTGTAACAGACAGCGACGAGCTGAATGCGAAATTTATCAAAGAAGCTACGGCTGCCGGCTTTGTCAACCTGAAAGGTCACCGTACTGTCGGCGGTATGCGTGCTTCGATTTATAACGCCATGCCCATAGAAGGCGTAGAAAAACTGGTCGCCTTTATGAAAGAGTTTGAAAAGAACAACGGCTGAGAGGAAAATATGATGCAACAGATTCTTACCTTAAATAATATTTCTACAAAAGGTACCGATCTTTTTGATAGTGCCAAGTATGAGATTTCCAATTCCGTTGCCGACCCGGACGCGGTGCTGGTTCGCTCCGCTTCCATGCACGATATGGAATTTGGTTCATCACTGAAGTGCATTGCCAGAGCCGGCGCCGGCGTTAATAATATTCCGCTGGATCGCTGCACGGAAAAAGGGATTGTTGTTTTTAATACACCCGGCGCCAATGCCAATGCTGTGAAGGAGCTGGTTATCTGCGCGCTGCTGATGGCTTCTCGTAAAATTGCCGTCGCCATCGATTGGTGTAAAGACCTGAAAGGCGAAGGCAACCAGGTCGGCAAGATGGTGGAAAAGGGAAAGAGCAATTTCGCCGGCCCGGAAATTTTTGGAAAAACGCTGGGTGTGATTGGCGTTGGTGCCATCGGCTTCAAAGTTGCGCAGGCAGCTTTGGCTTTGGGAATGAAAGTCATTTGCTATGATACACAACTGACGCCGGAGCGTGCCGCAGCGTTGCAAGGTGATGTTGTCATTGTTGACACTTTGGATGAGCTATATGCCAATAGCGATTATATCACTCTGCATGTTCCCTCACTTCCCAGCACCATTGGCATGATTAACGCCGAAAGCCTTGCTAAGTGCAAGGATGGCGTCCGTATTTTGAATTTTGCCCGTGGTGATCTGGTGAATAACTCCGACTTGATTTTCGCGATGGACTGTGGTTTGTGTGCCGCGTATGTGACCGATTTCCCGAGTGATGATCTTCTCGGTGTGTCCGGAGTGACAGCGCTTCCGCATCTCGGCGCGTCTACGCCGGAAAGCGAAGAGAATTGTGCGGTGATGGCAGTCAATCAGACAATCGATTACCTGGAAAACGGTAACATCCTGAATTCTGTCAATTTCCCAGCCGTCTCTTTAAAGAGGAAAGGAAAATCCCGTGTTTGCATTACCGCGACAAGCGATGTCAGCGCTGCGGTTTCCGCCCTTCTTTCTCCCGTGCAGACCGCTTGTGGGTCTAAAAAGGGCTTCTATATGATCGCCGATACCGATGCGGCTGTACCCGTGGATAAAATCAAAGCGATTGCTTCCGTTACCAGTGTTCGTGTTATTGATTGAATTTTTCCATGCAAAAAAGCACCTCCCGAAGTCGGGGGTGCTTTTTCTGTTTGGTTGATAGTTTCGCGGATGGAAACGGTTTCTTTTCGGTGCATCATTTGGTTGTATTCGACCATGTTGTAGGCGCCGGACAAAAACCAGAAGCCTCTTTTACTGATCGATTTTGAGCTTATCAAAATGCGGGCCGGCGGAGGTGGCTGCGAATTGAGAGATGGTAAGCGCATTTACCTGGCGCGCATCCAGAGCGTACGCATAGTCCTCGCATACTGTTTCATATCCGGCGGAACAGTTTTGGATTGTGATTTCGTCGCAACTTCGGAGATAAAAGCAGGAGTTTTTTTCCTGTTCTACGCCGTATTGTAGACAGGGTCGAAGATCATATAAGCCGCAGCGCCATTTGCTGGTTTTGGAAAGGATGACATGCACGTCGTTAAATTGAATATTTTTAATTTTGTGTTCCTCGCCGCCATGCAGCAGGACGCCGTTTTCCCCCTTGCAGGTGATATTTCTGAAGCGGACGTTGCGAATCGTGCCGCTGGTGGTGTTTTCGTCGCGATTGAAGCTGGTTATGACGATCGGCTCCGCCGTACCCCACCAGTCCGGGCAGAATCGGCGCGTTTCGATGATGCAGTCACTGTATGAAACATTTTCCACACAGCCTCCGTCTCGGATTTGAATGGAAAGTCCCCGGTTGCTGCGAGAAATAATGCAGCCGGAAACCGAAATATTCCGGAAATCATCGACCCCCTCCGTGCCAATTTTAATGGCGGCGGATGTGGAAATCAATGTGCAGTCGGCAATGCGGATATTTTCACATGGTCCGTATTCCGCGTTGCCCTTGCTGGTTTTCAGACAGATGCAATCGTCGGCACATTCGATATGACAGCCGAGGATGCGTACATTGGTGCAATGATCGGGGTCAATGCCATCCGAATTTGCAACATCCAAATCATTCAAAATGCGGATTTGTGAGATTAACACATCATCGCATCCGGCGGGGTGCAGCGTCCAGAAGGGGGCGTCGGTGATTGTGATTTCACGAAATGTAATATGGTTGCTCTTTTCAATGTAAATGACCGTTGGGCGTGGGTAAAAATCACCGGTTACATAATATGGATCCTTTCGTTTCACAAAGCTGTGTCCATTGGCATCGATCACACCTTCGCCGGTAATGGATGCTCCATCCGCCTCATAGCCATATAGAAAAACGAAGGATGGCTTTCCAGTAACGGGATTGCCGATTAAAGCGGTTTTCGGGTCGTTGATTTGTTCGCAAGGGCGAATATAGCCGCGTATATCCGAGGTCGCTTTTAGTCTGGAGCCTTTTTGCAGATGCAGCTCCACATTCTTTTTCAACCGCAGACTGTCGGTGTAATAAATTTTTCCGCTCTCCAGCACCACGGTGCCTCCGCCGTTCTTCTCGCAATCGTCAATACTGGCTTGCAGCGCCTCGCGGTCATTGGTTGTACCGTCCCCTTTTGCGCCGTAATTTTCCGGATAATAATAAATCATAGATATACTCCTTCTTATTTCTGTTTGAATTGTAACATAAAAACGGGACAGTTACAACTGTATTTTTCTGCTCACGGTGCGATTTTGATCATTCCGGCTTGACAAGCGCTTTTCCCTGTCGTATAATAAGAGAAAATATGAAAGATAAGGAGTTTTTTATATGAAACACATTAAGACCCTTGAGACTCGCGACCTTTCCCAGAGCGTAAAAAATGGCGGCTGCGGCGAATGCCAAACTTCCTGCCAGTCCGCGTGCAAAACCTCTTGCGGTGTCGCCAATCAGCCCTGTGAAAAGACCAACAAATAAAAACAAACCCCGATCGCAAAACGCTCGTACCTTGCGTACGGGCGTTTTTATGAATGGGTTCATTGATCTATACTTGTTATAAAGGATGCTGACTCTCTATGGTGCATCAATATAAGCTTAACGGTTATTGCATTGTGCTCGACACCTACAGCGGCTCAATCCATTCGGTGGACGATGTCGCTTACGATGTGATCGAGCGGTATCTTACCGACACCCCGGAAGAAATTATCTCTTATATTTTGAATAAATACAAAGACCGACCCGATGTTACTCGGCAGGATGTCGAAGACTGCCTTGCAGATATCGCAGCGCTGAAGGAGCAGGGAAAGCTTTTTTCCGATCAAAAAGAAGCGATGATCACCGCTGAAACGCTGAAAAACCGTCCAACGGTAATCAAGGCTCTTTGTCTTCATGTTGCCCATACCTGTAATTTGTGCTGTGATTATTGCTTTGCGGGACAGGGCAAATATAAGGGAGAGCAGGCGCTGATGTCCTTTGAGACCGGTAAGCGCGCGCTTGATTTCCTTGTTGAGAATTCAGGTTCCAGACGCAATTTAGAGGTGGATTTTTTCGGCGGAGAGCCCCTGATGAATTTTGAGGTGGTCAAACAATTGGTCACCTATGCCCGAAGTATTGAACAAAAAGCGAATAAAAATTTCCGTTTCACCTTAACGACCAACGGCGTACTGTTGGATGACGAGGTGATTGCTTTCGCCAACCGGGAAATGAACAATGTGGTTTTAAGCCTTGACGGCAGAAAAGAGGTTCATGACCGGCACCGCGTAGATCCTATGGGGCGGGGAAGCTATGAAAAAGTCGTTCCGAAATTTCAGCGCTTTGTTGCGCAACGTGCCAACGGAACGTATTATATGCGCGGCACATACACCCATGAAAATACCGATTTTACCAATGATATTTTTCATATGGCGGACCTGGGCTTTGCCGAGCTGAGTATGGAGCCGGTGGTTTGCTCGCCGGATGCCCCCTGTGCGCTGACCAAAGAGGATTTGCCTGTTTTGAAGCGGCAATATGAAATCCTTGCCGATGAAATGCTTCGCCGTAAAAAGGAGGGCAGACCCTTTACTTTCTATCACTATATGTTGGATCTGTCGCACGGCCCCTGCATCTATAAACGGATTTCCGGCTGTGGTTCCGGTACCGAATACCTTGCGGTCACGCCCAATGGTGATCTTTACCCCTGTCACCAGTTTGTTGGCGAAAAAGAATATCGCATGGGCGATGTCTGGAGCGGTGTAACCAATACTGCGCTGCGTGACCGCTTCAAGCTTTGCAATGTTTTCGCCCATAAGGAGTGCCGCGACTGCTGGGCAAATATGTACTGCTCCGGCGGCTGTGCGGCAAATGCGTTTCATGCCACCGGTGATATTACCGGCGTATATGAATATGGCTGTGAGCTGTTCAAAAAACGCATTGAATGTGCCATCATGCTGAAAGTCGCCGAACTTGAAACGGAAACCTTCTGATATGGTCTTGCTTTTTTTCCTCCGTTATGGTATCCTATGTTTGACAAAAAGCTCCTGACGCCAAAACGCTTTGGCTTTGCGGCGGAAGATTCGGTATCCTCATTAACGGCAGTTTTGCCGTGTTTTTCTGTGCTTTTGGAGCCGTGTTTTCCGCACGGCTCCTTTTTATTGTGGAGGTGAATCTATGGAAACTCGTATCGCTTTGATCGGCATTGTGGTAATGGATGAAGATTCTGTTGATGCGCTCAATGCCGTTTTGCACGAATACCGCCAATATATCATCGGCAGGATGGGTGTGCCCTATAAAGAGAAAAAGGTCAGCATCATCAGCATTGCCATCGATGCTCCTCAACCGGTGACTTCGGCGCTGTCCGGCAAGATCGGACGTTTGCCCGGGGTAAATACCAAAACTATTTATGCCGATAAACAGTAATATATGTGAAAGGAATGACTGACAATGTATGACCCGAAATCCCTGAAGGCGGAAGAATTTATCTCTCATGAGGAAATTCTGGAAACGCTTAGTTATGCGGAAAAGAATAAAAACAATAAAGAGCTGGTTCGCGCGATTCTCGACAAAGCCAAAGAGCGTAAAGGTCTGCCCCATCGGGAGGCGTCTGTGCTGCTTGCTTGTGAAGATCCGGAGGTAATCGCAGAAATGTACGATCTTGCCGAACAGATCAAGAAGGATTTTTACGGCAACCGCATTGTGATGTTCGCGCCGCTTTATCTCTCCAATTATTGCGTGAACGGCTGTGTTTATTGCCCCTATCACGCGAAAAACAAGCATATAGCCCGCAAAAAATTGACCCAGGACGAGATTGTCAAAGAAGTTACCGCTTTGCAGGATATGGGACACAAGCGTCTCGCCATTGAATCCGGTGAGGATCCAATCAACAATCCGATTGAATATATTTTGGAGAGTATCCGGACAATTTACAGCATTAAGCATAGAAATGGTGCCATTCGCCGCGTTAACGTGAATATTGCCGCGACGACCGTAGAAAATTATCGAAAATTGAAAGAGGCGGGCATCGGTACCTATATTCTCTTTCAGGAGACCTATCATAAAGAAAGCTATGAAAAGCTTCATCCCACAGGACCCAAGCATAACTATGCCTATCATACCGAAGCGATGGACCGCGCCATGGAAGGCGGTATTGATGACGTGGGTCTGGGGGTGCTGTTTGGTCTGGAGCTGTATAAATACGAGTTCGCCGGACTTCTGATGCACGCCGAGCATCTGGAGGCTGTTCATGGCGTCGGTCCGCACACCATCAGTGTGCCGCGCATCAAACGGGCGGACGATATCGATCCATCCGCTTTTGATAACGGAATCGACGACGATACCTTCGCAAAAATCTGCGCCCTGATTCGTATTAGCGTTCCCTATACCGGCATGATCATTTCCACCCGCGAGAGTAAGTCGGTCCGCGAAAAGGTCATTCGACTTGGCGTTTCCCAAATCAGCGGCGCTTCCAGAACCAGCGTCGGCGGTTACTGTGAGCCGGAGCCGGAGGACGATAATTCCGCACAATTTGATGTCAGTGATAATCGAACGCTGGACGAAGTGGTCCATTGGCTGATGGATATGAAGTATATCCCTTCTTTCTGCACCGCCTGTTACCGCGAGGGAAGAACCGGTGACCGATTTATGAGCCTTTGCAAAGCCGGACAGATTCAGAATTGCTGTCATCCAAATGCTTTGATGACGTTAAAGGAGTATCTGATGGACTATGCCTCGCCGGACACCAGGAAGATTGGCGAGGCGCTGATCCAATCGGAATTGCAGAATATTCCGAAAGAAAAAGTCCGCGAAATCTGCGCAGACCATTTGGAAAAAATCGAGGAAGGAATCCGTGACTTCCGATTCTAACGGATAGGTGATGGTATGAGCTTAAATGAAACCCCATCCGGCGAGCGTGCACACATTGGTTTTTTTGGCAGGCGAAATGCCGGTAAATCCAGTGTGGTCAATGCGGTAACAGGTCAGGAGCTTTCGGTCGTGTCCGATGTAAAAGGAACGACAACCGATCCTGTTTATAAGGCGATGGAGCTGCTGCCAATGGGACCGGTGGTAATCATCGACACGCCCGGGTATGACGACGAGGGTGCTTTGGGTGAAAAACGTGTAAAAAAGACCATGCAGACGCTTAATCGCTGTGATTGCGCCGTTTTGGTCGTTGATGTCACCCAGGGGCTCGGTATGCCGGAAAAGGAACTGCTGTCTCTTTTTCAAAAAAAAGAGATTCCTTATCTGATTGCTTACAATAAATCCGATTTGTCCGGCATGTCCCATGCGGATGGCATTGCCGTCAGTGCTGAAACAGGGGAAAATATCCATGCCCTGAAAGAGCGGATTGCCCGATTGCTCAAAACCAATGAAGAGGGGCAGCGCATTGTTGGTGATTTGGTCAACCGGGGGGATTTGGTCGTCCTAGTGGTGCCTATTGATTCTGCTGCGCCGAAGGGCAGGCTGATCCTTCCGCAGCAGCAAACGATTCGCGATATTTTGGATGCGGGCGGCGTTGCCATGGTTCTGAAGGAAAACGAGCTTGCCGCTTCGCTTTCAATCTTAGCCAAACAGCCGGCTATGGTTATTACCGATAGCCAGGTTTTTGCGCGCGTTAGCCGCGAAACGCCGGAGGATATTCCGCTGACTTCCTTTTCTATTCTGATGGCGCGTTATAAGGGCTTTCTGCCGGCGGCAGTCGCGGGCGCGTCGCAGCTGAAAAACATCAGAAACGGCGACAAAATCCTGATTGCGGAAGGCTGCACCCATCATCGACAGTGTGACGACATCGGCACGGTCAAGCTGCCGCGCTGGATTCGGGCGTATACCGGGAAAGAACCGGAGTGCGTTTTCACTTCCGGCAGAGAGTTCCCCGATGATTTATCCTCGTATCGACTGGTTATTCATTGCGGCGGCTGTATGCTCAATGAACGGGAAATGCGCTACCGCATGAAAAATACCCTCGATGCCGGCGTTCCTTTTACCAATTACGGTACTGCCATTGCTTGCATGAATGGTATTCTTTCGCGCAGTCTGCGGCTATTTCCGGAGCTGGAACGGTTGGTTTAGTCGGGAGATTCTCGCAAACTTTGACGATTCCTATTGACATCTGTCGAATTCTATAGCATAATGAAATCATTGCTGACATAAAGGAAGGGAAGCCGTTGAACCCGATGCAAAAAACGGATTTTACATCCGCACCGCCTGAAATGCGTGATATTTTCCAAGGGAATATTCGCGAGTATTTCTATCAAATCCAATTGTACAATGCGGCGATCAAGGAAATTCGTACCAAGCTGGAAATTTTGGATGAGGAATTCAGCGTCCGCTATTCTCATAATCCGATCCATCATATGGAATACCGTCTGAAAGATCCGAAAAGCATCATTGAAAAGCTGCGTCGGAAAAATCTGCCAATCACGGTAGAATCCATGACCAAGAACCTCTATGACATTGCCGGCGTCCGCGTAATCTGCAATTATATCGAGGATGTTTACCGCATCGCCGATCTGCTGGTTTCGCAGGATGATATTACACAGGTAAGATTGCGCGATTATATCAAACAGCCCAAGGACAACGGCTACCGCAGCCTGCATTTGGTGGTCAGTGTCCCGATTTTTCTGGCGGAAAAAACCGTTCCGGTTCACGTGGAAATTCAGATTCGCACCATTGCCATGGATTTCTGGGCGAGTCTGGATCATCAGCTGCGCTATAAATCCGAGGATCACGTGCCTGCCGGTCTGAAAGAGCGCCTCAAAGTCTGCGCTGACACCATTACTTCCCTGGATAATGAAATGCAGGCGATCTATAAAGAATTGAAAGAAGGACAGTCGAATGAGTAAATATTTCTTTACCTCCGAATCCGTTACCGAAGGGCATCCCGATAAAATCTGCGATATCATTTCCGATCGGGTGCTGGACGCACTTCTTGCGCAGGACCCCATGAGCCGCTGTGCCTGTGAGACAACAGCGGAGCCTGGCGCGGTGCATATTATGGGCGAAATTACGACCAATGCCAGTGTGGATTATGAAGATGTCGCCCGTAAAGCAATCTGCGAGATCGGATATACCAAGGACGAATATGGCTTCACCGATCACTGTGATATTACCTGCTCGCTTCATACCCAGTCGCCGGACATCGCCATGGGCGTTGACCGGTCGCTGGAAGCAAAACAGAACGACTCTGAAGACATCGGCGCAGGCGATCAGGGTATGATGTTCGGTTACGCCTCCGACGAAACGCCGGAGTATATGCCCCTTGCCATCGCTTTGGCGCATCGGCTGACCCGCCGTTTGACCGAGGCGCGCAAAAATGGCGAAATCACCTATTTGCGCCCCGATGGTAAGTCTCAGGTCACGGTAGAATATCATGACCATGTCCCCGTGCGGGTGGCGGCGGTAGTGATTTCTACCCAGCATGACCCTGATGTCGCGCATAGCGTCATCGTATCGGATATGATTGAAAAGGTGGTCAAAAAAGTAATTTCCGCCGAGCTGCTGGATGAAAACACCTGCTATTATATCAATCCGACCGGTCGCTTTGTTTTGGGCGGACCGGCTGCAGATACCGGTTTGACTGGCAGAAAGATCATCTGTGATACCTATGGCGGTTATGCGGCGCACGGCGGCGGCGCATTCTCCGGCAAGGACCCGACCAAGGTAGATCGCAGCGCCGCATATATGGCGCGTCATATTGCAAAAACCGCCGTGGCATCCGGTGTTTGCAAGGTTTGTGAAGTGCAGCTGAGCTATTCCATTGGCGTTGCCCGTCCCATTTCTGTTTTTGTTGATACCAAAGGCACAGGCAAGCTCAATGACGAAATCATCGCCGCGTGGATTCGCGAGTCCTTTGATTTACGCCCCGCCGCGATTATTGATTATTTCGATCTTCGCCGCCCGATCTATGCGCCTACTGCCTCTTACGGGCATTTTGGCAGAACAGATGTGCATTTCCCTTGGGAAGAGATCAACAAAGCCGCCGCTAAACGCCTTGCAGGAATGGTCAACTAAATAAATCTTAAATCAGCGCATCGTCTTCGCTCAAGAAGACGGTGCGTTTTTTATGGGCAAATAAAAATTTAGCATCCTCTTCTGTATGATTTCAGAGGTAATGGTCCATACTGTTGGTGTTGACCCCGTTACATATTGAGCGGAGGGTCACTATGCAGTTTAATAAAGTAGAAATCAGCGGGATCAACACTGGAAAATTAAAGGTCATGTCCGAAGAGGAAAAGAATCTGCTCCTGCGCAAGGTAAAACAAGGGGATAAACAGGCATGTGATGAGCTGGTCAAAGGGAATTTGCGGCTGGTGCTGCGGGTTATTCAGCGTTTTTCCAATCGCGGAGAAAGCATGGACGATCTGTTCCAAGTCGGCTGTATCGGCTTAATCAAGGCAATTAAAAATTTTAACACTGATTTGAATATTAAATTTAGCACCTACGCCGTGCCGATGATCGAAGGCGAGCTGCGGCGATATTTGAGAGATTATAACGCCGTGCGGGTATCCCGCTCGGTTCGGGATATCGCATATAAAGCCATGCAGGCACGGGAACGGCTACAGGAGGGGATGGACCGGGAACCGACGGTGGAGGAGATCGCTGCCGAATTGACCTTGCCGGTGCCGCAGGTCGTTTTGGCGCTGGAGGCTGTGGCGCAGCCGGTCTCCCTTTATGATCCGGTTTATTCAGATTCCACCGATACGGTTTATGTAATGGATCAGATCAGTGACCGCAGCAGTGAAAGCGATTGGATCGACGAGATTCATTTTAAGGATGCGATGGAAAGTTTAAGTGAGCGGGAAAAAAGGATTTTGAAACTGCGGTTTTTTCATGGGATGACTCAGACCGAGGTTGCCAAGGAAATTCATATTTCTCAAGCGCAGGTTTCCCGCCTTGAAAAGGGGGCTCTGGATAAAATCAAAAGCAGCTGAAGCATAATGGCGCGATATTTTTCATATCTTTCCGTAGAGAAAGATGGTGAGTGATATGAAAGAAATTCTTTCGCTGCTTTTATTTTTTGCTTTACTCCTTTCGTCGGTTCCGACTGCGGCAGCATTCGGCGATCTTCTGCCGAATGCTGAACTGGGAAGGGAGGTAGCCGTGTCAGGCGCTGCGCAAACTGCCATGACGGATACATCTATGCAGGTAGAGATTTCCGCTAAAGCCGCAGTTTTGATGGATGCCGGCAGCGGGCAAATTCTGATGTCAATGAATGAAAAAGAAAAGCTTTATCCTGCTTCGGTTACTAAAATCATGTCTATGCTTCTGGTCTGTGAGGCGCTGGATAGCGGAAAAATAGCCTTGAATGATCGTGTCGCTGCGTCTGAAAACGCCTGCTCTATGGGCGGTTCGCAGATCTGGCTGGAGCCGGGGGAAGAGATGACGGTCGATGACCTGCTCAAAGCGACGGCGGTTTACAGTGCCAACGATGCCTGCACCCTTTTGGGCGAATATGTGGCGGGCAGCGAGGAAGCTTTTGTGCAGCGTATGAATGAGCGAGCAAAAGAACTTGGAATGAGCGATACTCATTTCGTTAACGGCACGGGCTTAGACGATACGACCGATGAACATCTGACAACCGCCTACGATATTGCTCTGATGGCGCGGGAATTGCTGAAGCATCCGATCATTCGCGAGTACTCCACCATTTGGATGGATACGCTGCGCGGCGGTGAGACGCAGCTGGTCAACACCAATAAACTGGTTCGCAGCTACAAGGGAATTACTGGACTTAAAACCGGAACGACCGACAAAGCCGGGTGCTGCGTTTGCGCAACGGCTGAGCGAGACGGCTTGTCATTGATTGCCGTTGTCATGGGCAGTGAGAATAGCAATCAGCGTTTCGACGGTGCAAAGTCGCTCTTGGACTGGGGCTTTTCCAATTATGAATGTTTTACGCCGTCGGTGGATCGAAGCGATTGGCAGCCGGTTCGAGTAATTGGCGGAACGATGGAAAGCTTTATCCCTGTTGTGCCGCCAATGGAGCCAATTCTCCTGGTGCGCGGCGAAAAAGCATCGATTACATGCCGCATCACACCGGACGCCGATGTGCAGGCGCCGGTGGAGCAAGGACAGAGAGTCGGAACTGTCGAGTTTCTGATTGGCGATGAGGTGCTGTGTGAATATCCATTATTGTGCGAGGAGGCAATCCCGAAAATCGGCTTCTGGGATTTTTTAAAAAAGATTATTACGTGTGTGGGACTGGAGTGAAATATATGTGCGCAGGCGGGATGAACTGTCCCGCCTGGTTTTATTTATACGAGTATATGAACCGTATGACTTTTTTGGATAATTATATATATCGTCTTTTTTCGGTATTTTTCCGCGAAACGCTCGACTCGGGAAAAAAGTAGCGATTATCTATTGAAAATTGCTTCATCATATAGTACAATATACACGAATAAACGCAACACCCCGGAGGTTCTGATTTCATGTCCGTACAGTTGAATTGCAGTTATCTGGGCTCTTTTATTTCGGCAGATGACTGCAAAATGATCGATCCCGAAATAAGAAAAGCTCACGATTATCTCTATGACAATAAAGCTGCCGCCAAAGGCAATGCTTTTCATGGCTGGCTGACGCTGCCTTTTGATTATGATAAAACGGAGTTCGCCCGTATTAAAAATGCCGCCGCAAAAATTCGCTCGGATTCCAAGATTCTTGTTGTTATCGGTATTGGCGGTTCTTATCTTGGCGCCCGCGCCGTTCTTGAATTTGTTAAATCCAAAAATTATAACCTTGTTCGGGAGGAGGGGGATCCGCAGATCTTTTTTGTCGGCAACAGCATCAGCCCCGCCGAGCTGTCGCAGGTTTTGACCCTTTGCCGTCAAAAGGATTTTTCGGTGAATGTCATTTCCAAATCCGGCACGACCACCGAGCCTGCCATCGCGTTCCGTCTGTTCCGTCAGCTTTTGGTTGAAAAATACGGCGCTGCGGAAGCGGCAAAGCGCATTTACGCAACCACTGACTGTGCAAAAGGCACGTTACATGACCTTTCCAAACGGGAGGGCTATGAGATGTTTGTGGTTCCCGATGATGTCGGCGGCAGATATTCCGTTTTGACTGCTGTCGGGCTCCTGCCCATCGCCGCTGCGGGAATCAGTATCGATGATTTAATGGCTGGCGCCGCCGCATCTGCGGAAAAATACACCAATCCCGATTGGCAGAAGAATGACTGCTATCTCTATGCAGCTATCCGCAATATTCTGTACCGCAAAGGAAAACAGGTGGAAATGATGGTCAGCTATGAGCCGGATTATCAGATGATGAACGAGTGGTTCAAACAGCTGTTTGGTGAGAGCGAGGGCAAGGATAATAAGGGAATTTTTCCTGCCAGCGCGATTTATTCCACCGATCTTCATTCCCTTGGACAATATGTTCAGGAAGGCGCTCGTTGTCTATTTGAAACCGTTGTTGTTTTTGACAAGAGCAAAAATGACATTGTGATCGAAGGGGATCCGGAAAATCTTGACGGCTTGAATTTTCTTGCCGGCAAAACAATGTCAGATGTCAATCATAAGGCATTTGAGGGTACCGTTTTAGCGCATACCGATGGCGGCGTGCCGAATATCATTTTGCGCCTGCCTGATATGAGCGCATACAGCGCCGGGGAATTGATTTATTTCCTGGAAAAAGCCTGCGCGATTTCCGGTTATATCCTGGGCGTCAACCCCTTTGACCAGCCCGGCGTGGAAATGTATAAAAAGAACATGTTCGCTCTGCTCGGAAAGCCCGGCTATGAGTCGCTTTCCGACGAGCTTGCAAAAAGATTACATCATCAATCTTAAAGGAGTCGATAACTATGGTTAAATTACTGGTCGGAACAAAGGGCAGCGGCAAAACTAAGCGCCTGATCGATGAGGTCAATGCGGCGCTGGCTCGTTCCAACGGCAACGTGGTTGCTATTGAAAAAAACAAGGCGCTCTCTTATAATGTGAATTATCAGGCGCGTCTGGTTACGACCGATGACTACGGCATCGCCGGATATGATATGTTTTATGGGCTTCTCTGTGGGCTTTGCGCGGGCAACCATGATATTACCGATGTTTTGGTGGACGCTACGCTCCGTATCGGTTCCCGTGATCCCGAAGAGACCGCTTCCTTCCTCGGTAAGGTTGCCGAGCTTTCCAAAATGACCGAAACTGACTTTGTTTTCACTCTTTCCATGGCGGAAGAGGATTTGCCGAAAGGTGTTCTGGAGTTCTGTAAAAAAATCTGAAGTTTTTCTTGACAAAAGTTCCAGTGCTCTATATAATATTATGGTATGAGTTTTGGAGGCTTTCGTATGGTGATCGAGCTCGCGAACATTTTTGAGAATGAAGACAGCGTCGTGAGCTTTGATCGGTTGGTGCCAACAGACGGCGACTGTGCCGATGAGCGATTCCCCGCAGGGATCGTCGCCTCCGGCACGGTAAAAAATCATTGCGGCATTGTAACTATGCAAGGCAAAGCGGATTTTACTTTTCGCGCGCCCTGTGACCGCTGTGCCGCTGTGACAGAGCGAGTCTTTTCCGTCCCCATTGTACACACCCTATGCCGTTCAGAGTCGGAAGAAGCCGATGATAGTATTATTGTTCGTTCCGACTTGTCGCTGGATATCGACGGGCTGATCTATGAGGACGCCGTACTTTCCCTTCCCACTCGCTTTTTGTGCAGGGAAGACTGTAAAGGACTTTGTCCGATCTGCGGCGCGGATCGTAATCTCGTCGATTGCGGCTGTCAAAAGCCTTCGGATCCCAGGCTTGCTGCTCTGCGGCAGCTTTTGGATGATTCTATGGATAATTCACAGGAGGATTAAAACTATGGCTGTACCTGCAAGACGCGTTTCTCACGCAAGAAGAGATAAAAGAAGATCCAGTGTTTGGAAGCTGGATGCTCCCGCCATTGAGAAATGCCCGAACTGCGGCGCTTATAAAAGAAGTCACAGACTTTGCGGCGCCTGCGGTCAATATAATGGCCGTCAGGTCGTTACCGTTGAGGAAAAATAAGCTCCCTACAGTGCTTTACAGGCGGAGAAGTGATCCTTCCCCGCCTTTTGCCATGTAAGGAGTTTTTTAGCAAAGGTGGTGCTTTTTATGCCGGTTAAAATATCATCGGTTGATCCGGATTCCATCGCCGCCAAAAAGAAAATCAAAGGCGGCGATACCCTCATATCAATCAACGGTCACGAAATCTATGATGTGTTGGATTATCGTTTTTATGCCGACAGCGAAGATATCACGCTCCGTTATTTGAATGAAAAAGGCAGAGAAAAGCATCGCCGCATTCGTCATTTGCCGGATGTGGACAGCCTTGGTTTGCAGTTTGACACTTACCTGATGGACCAGAAACAGCATTGCCGAAACCGCTGCATTTTTTGTTTTGTGGATCAAATGCCTCCCGGTATGCGTGATAGCCTCTATTTTAAGGATGACGATTCCCGCCTTTCCTTTTTCTTTGGAAATTATATCACCCTGACTGCAATCAGCGAAAGAGAAGTGCAGCGCATTATTGATCTGCATATCAGTCCGATCAATATTTCCGTTCATACCATGGATCCGGAATTACGGGTCAAAATGATGGGCAATCCCAATGCCGGTCGGGCGCTTTCGATCATCGATCGCTTCTGCGATGCCGGGATTCGGATGAATACACAGCTTGTGCTCTGCCCGGGAATCAACGATGGAAAGGCTCTCGAGTATTCATTGGATGAACTATCCAAACGTTGGCCGGCGGTGCAGAGCATTGCGGTTGTACCGGTTGGGCTGACAGAGCATCGGAAGGGGCTAACGGACCTTCGGTCTTATAACCGCGACTCTGCGGCGCAGGTTCTGGAAATAGTCCAGGCGTTTAATGAACATTTTTTCTATTTCAATCAAAAAAAATTATGTTATCCGGCAGATGAATTTTATCTCTTGGCAGGGCAGCCTGTTCCCGATTCAGCCTTCTATGATGATTTTTCCCAACTGGAAAATGGCGTCGGTTTGTGGGCGCTGCTGCGCGATTCTTTTCGGAAGGCTTTGGTGCAGGCAGATGCCGTCGCGCCGGTTGCGCCGCCGAAGGCGGTCATTGCCACCGGTGTTTTAGCTGAACCGCTGCTGTCTTCGCTGGTCAAAGAAGCACAGGAAAAATTCCCAACGGTTTCCTGTCAAGTTATCTCGGTTCGCAATCGCTTGTTTGGCGATAGCGTAACTGTCGCCGGACTGCTGAGCGGGCAGGATGTGATATCTTCTTTACGCAATCAACGAGCGACCGCTGACACCCTTCTGCTGACCTCGGCGATGATGAAAAGCGATACGGAGCGAATCTTTCTGGATGATATAGCGATTGAGCAGGTCGAGCGTGAGCTTTCTATGAAGGTACAAATCGTTCCGGAAACAGATGGCGCGGCGCTTCTGGATGTTCTTTTGGGATGGTGAGGTGTTTATATGGCAAAACCAATTGTTGCAATTGTCGGCAGACCCAATGTAGGCAAATCGACGCTTTTTAACAAGCTCTGCGGCAAGCGGCTGGCGATAGTGGATGATCGCCCCGGCGTGACCCGCGACCGACTGTATGCTGACTGTGAGTGGCGTGATCAGTCTTTTTTGATTGTTGACACTGGCGGTATTGAGCCGTTTTCCGATGATGTACTGCTGCGGCAGATGCGCACGCAGGCGAAAATGGCAATCGATCACGCCGATGTTATTGTTTTGGTGACGGATTTGCGCGCCGGTGTTGTCGCTACGGACAGGGAAGTGGCGCAAATGCTGATAAAAAGCAACAAGCCTGTGGTTCTGTGTGTCAATAAATGTGATTCCATTGGCGATCCAGACCCGGAATTTTATGAGTTTTATAACCTCGGGCTGGGAGATCCCATTGCCGTTTCCGCTGTACATGGGCACGGAACCGGCGATCTGCTGGACGCTGTCTGCGCTCTTTTTCCGGCACAGACGGAGGAGGCGGAGGATCCCGATGCCATCAAAGTGGCGGTTATCGGAAAGCCCAATGTTGGCAAATCCTCACTGGTCAATGCGGTCTGCGGTGAAAAACGAATGATCGTCTCCGATATTGCCGGGACAACCAGGGATGCAGCAGATACAGAAGTAACCGTCGCCGGTCAGAAATATATTTTTATTGATACGGCAGGCTTGCGCCGGAAATCCAGAGTGGAGGATCAGATTGAAAAATACAGTGTCCTGCGGGCGGTTTCCGCAGTTGAACGCGCCGATGTCTGCGTGATTATGATTGACGCGGTGGTCGGCTTTACCGAGCAGGATTCCAAGGTCGCCGGCATTGCTCATGAACAGGGAAAAGCCTGTATTATCGCGGTCAATAAATGGGATGCCTACGAAAAAGATGATAAAAGCATGGACAGTTATCGCAAAAAATTGATGAATGATTTTTCTTTTATGTCCTATGCTCCGATTATTTTCATTTCTGCTAAAACCGGACAGCGGCTGAATCGTCTGTTTGACTTGATCCAATATGTCAACACACAGAACGCGATGCGTATCTCTACCGGGAAATTAAACGATGTTCTGGCGGCTGCGGAAGCCCGGGTACAGCCGCCGACCGATAAGGGCAAGCGGCTAAAAATTTACTATATTACTCAGGCGTCCACCCGTCCGCCGACCTTTGTCTGTTTTGTCAACAAAAAAGACTTGTTTCACTATAGTTATCAGCGGTATTTGGACAATCAGATTCGCGCGGTCTTCGGTTTGGAAGGTACGCCGACCCGTTTTGTGATCCGCGAACGGGATAAAAACGGAAAATAAAATCAGAACCATCCGTCGATTTTGGCGGATGGTTCTCTTGTTTCGGTTTTAATCAATGGGAATTTTTCGGTAGACAATTTGCTTGCGGTTGTAAGTATATGTGATATGCAGTGTGTGGTTCAGACAGGTAATGGCGGGATAGGAAAATTCTTCGCCGTCTTTTGTTTTTTCTTCCAGAACAGCAGCGGTGCGAAAGCTTTTTCCGTTGTCTTCGGAAACCGCCAAATGCAGCGGCGTGCGTTCGCCCCAGTTTTTGCCGACCGGATTATATGCCAGCCAGATCCTGCCGTCTTCGCTTTTGACACAGTCCAGCCCGCTGTTGTTGTTTGGCAGGGAAGTCCGTTCTGCTTTTTCCCATGTCCTGCCGCCGTCGCCGGACCGGCTTTGATAAACCACGCCCTGATTGGAGCGCATCAGCGCGTGAATAATGCCATCATCATCCTGCCATAGTGTCGGCTGAATCATCTGCGCCAGACCAAGAATACGATTTTTGGGACGGACAATATAAGGTGCGGCAGTCCATGTGTCCCCGTCGTCTTCCGAGCGATCAATAAAACATCGCCACTGGCGGTGCTGTTCCGTGGAAGCCGGCGCCAGCAGCAGCCCTTCTCTGGTTCGGATGCATTTGTTTTTAACGGGACCTCTGCCGCCGCGCGTATCGTCCGGCACCAGAATTTTTCCCTCGCTCCAAGTCAGACCGCCATCCAGAGAATCGCTGTACATTGTGACCCAGCTTGCGATCGGCTTCCCGCGTTTGTAAAACAATCGTACAGAACCGTCCAAACGGTGCAAAAGGACCGGATTCCAATGCGGCAGATTCTCATCGGAGACGATGGCGATTGGCGGCTGCCAACAGCCGTTTTGGCGCAGGGAGGTATAAATACGCACATCATCCTTTCCCTCTGCTGAGCCGCCAAACCAGGCAGAGATCACAGTATCCTCCGAAAGCGGCAGCACCGTTGAGGCGTGGCATGATGCAAAGTATTTATTGTTTTCAAAAATGAACTCTTTATCGTAAAACATACAACCCCTCCTTCTTTTCTTTGAGTATAAGGGATTCTCCTTGCTTTGGCAAGTTTTTTCTGCGAAAAACGGGGAAAACTTCTGAAAAATACGGGACCTGCCATATTCATAAAGTTTTGGATGAGAATACAAGAGAAAATTAAAGAAAACACGAGAAAATGAAAGATTTCATCAAGTATCTTTTCATTTTCGGCAGTTAAGCTCGAAAAAATCCAAAATATATGTTGACATTTGCGCCATTTCGCTCTATATTAGTATCAATATACTGTATATCCGGTTTTACTGGATATCCATACAGAGAGGGGCTGCATAATTGGAAAATAATGTGATCATCGACCTCAAGGATATTTCGATATCCTTTGACGGAGAGACCATCCTCGATCATTTGAATTTATATATCCGCGACGGCGAGTTCATCACCTTTTTAGGTCCGTCCGGCTGCGGAAAAACCACAACGCTTCGTATCATTGGCGGGTTCCTGGAGCCCGACAGCGGCGAGGTGATTTTTAGTGGAAAAAAAATCAATGGTGTGCCACCTCACAAGAGACAGGTCAACACCATTTTTCAGCGTTATGCGCTGTTTCCCAATTTGAATGTATATGAAAACATCGCTTTTGGTCTTCGTCTTCGTAAAAAATCCGAAAAAGAGATCAAGGCGAAGGTATTTGAAATGCTGGAGTTGGTGAATCTAAAGGGCTTTCAGAAACGCAATATTGCGTCTCTGTCCGGCGGACAGCAGCAGCGCGTCGCCATTGCGCGGGCGCTGGCGGTTGATCCGAAGGTCCTGCTTCTGGATGAACCGCTGGGGGCGCTGGATCTCAAGCTGCGCAAGGATATGCAGCGGGAGCTGAAAAATATTCAGCAACGGCTGGGCATTACGTTCATATATGTGACCCATGATCAGGAAGAAGCGCTCTCCATGTCCGATACGGTTGTGGTCATGGATAATGGTAAAATCCAGCAGATCGGTAAACCGATTGATATATATAACGAACCAAAAAATGCTTTCGTTGCTGACTTTATCGGCGAGAGTAACATTGTCGACGGCATCATGCGAAAGGATTATCTGGTGGAGATCGACGGGAAATCCTTTGAATGCCTGGATAAGGGCTTCGCGGCGGATGAAAAGGTCGATGTGGTTGTTCGTCCGGAGGATATTGATATTGTGCCGCTGGAAAAAAGTATGCTGACCGGCACAGTGACCTCTGTCACTTTCATGGGCATATTTTATGAAATTATTGTCGATATCGACAATTTCAAATGGATGATTCAGACCACGGACAAGCAGGAAGTCGGCGATGTAATCAGTCTGTATATTGAGCCGGATGCGTTCCATGTGATGAAAAAAAGTGAATATTCCGGTCAGTTCGGCGATTACAGCTCCTTTAGCGATGAATTTGAAGAAATGTCCGATGCTGCTGCCGCCCCGGCGGCTGAATAAGGGGGCTTTCCGATGAATCAAAAAACATCCTTCGGCAAAAAGCTTCTGGCGGCGCCCCACCTGGTCTGGTCGGCGATTTTCATCATTGCGCCGCTTTTGATGGTGGTCTATTACGCTTTTACGGATGCGACCGGATCTTTTACTTTGGATAATATCACCGCCATCCCCAATTATACGGATACCTTCGTTTTGTCCATTTGGCTCGGACTGCTGGCAACGGTTATCAGTCTGATCCTGGCATATCCGCTGGCATATTTTATTTCTCAATCCAAACTGCCGGTACAACAGACCATGATTATGCTGGTCATGCTGCCGATGTGGATGAATTTTCTGCTGCGCACCTATTCTTGGATGACCATCCTGGAAGACAATGGTATCATCAATACCATCATTACATCCATTGGGTTTTCGCCGCTGCGGCTGATCAATACCCGCGGCGCAGTGGTGCTGGGCATGGTCTATGACTTTTTGCCCTATATGATTTTGCCGATTTACTCCGTCATGGTCAAGCTGGATCGCTCCCTGATCGAGGCATGTCAGGATCTGGGAGGCAATAAATGGGATGTGTTCAGCAAGGTGATTTTGCCGAACAGTATTTCCGGCGTCATTTCCGGCATTACGATGGTTTTTGTGCCGTCGGTCAGCACCTTTTATATTTCCCAGAAATTGGGCGGCACCAGCACCCAGCTGATCGGCGATGTGATCGAGCGACAATTTATGACCGCCAATAACTATCATCTCGGTGCAGCGTTGTCTCTGGTGCTGATGGTGCTTATTCTTATCTGCATGGCGGTCATGAACCACTTCTCCGACGGCGACATCGAAACGGGGAGGATCTCGGCATGAAAACAAAAAAGAATGTATTGCTGAAGATATACTCTGTTTTGATCTTTATCTTCCTGTATGCCCCCATTGCGGTGCTGATTATTTTTTCATTTAATGAATCCAGCAGCACCGCCCAGCTGACCGGTTTTTCGCTGAAATGGTATGAGGAGCTCTTTCGTGACTCTGCGACCCTTTCTGCGCTGAAAAACACGCTGGTGCTGGCTGTGCTTTCTTCATTGATTGCCGGTATTTTAGGTACGGTTTCCGCCGTCGGCATTGACAGTATCCAAAGCAAGCGGGTGCGCAATCTTACGAAAAGCGTAACGAATATCCCGCTGATGAATCCGGATATTGTCACTGGTATTTCCATGATGCTGCTGTTTGTTTTTGCCGGTCGGCTGCTGGGGCGCAGCGGTGTTCTGGGCTTCCCGACGATGCTCATTGCTCATATCACATTCTGTCTTCCCTATGTGATCCTCTCTGTGCTGCCTAAGCTGCGTCAGTTGGACCCCCATCTGTCTGAGGCTGCACAGGATCTGGGCTGTACGCCCTTGCAGGCGTTTATCAAAGTCGTCCTGCCCGCGATTCTGCCCGGTGTGATTACCGGTATGATGATGGCGTTTACGCTGTCGCTGGATGATTTTGTGGTCAGCTATTTTGTCAGCGGTCCTGCGTCGCAAACGCTGCCGATCCGCATCTTTTCCATGACAAAAAAGCGCGTCACTCCGGATATGTACGCGCTGTCCACCCTGCTTTTCCTGGCGATTTTGCTGCTTTTGATTTTAATCAATTTCGCGCAGTCCCGCGGGGAAAAGAAAACAAAAAAGTCATAATCTGTTTTCCGGTTTTTGGGAAAACATAAATTAAAATAAGAAAGGTCTGATATGGAATTGAAAAAGTTTCTTTCGCTGATTGCTGTTTTTGTTTTGGTTGTTGGAATGCTTGGAACAAGCGCCTTTGCGACAGGCGCCACCGAAGCGCTGGATCCGGAAAGTCTGCGGGGCACGACCCTGTATGTTTATAACTGGGGCGAATATATTTCCGACGGGTCGGAGGGCTCTATGGATGTCAACAAGGAATTTGAAGAGCGCTACGGTATCCATGTGGAATATACCAATTTTACCAGTAATGAGGATATGTATGCCAAGCTCATCAGCGGCGGCGCGAATTATGATGTGATTATTCCGTCCGATTATATGATTGAGCGCCTGATCAAAGAAGGGCTTTTGGCAGAAATCAATTTCGACAATATCCCAAACTATAAGTATATTCCCGAGGAGTACCGGGATCTGTATTTTGACCCGGAGAATCAATATTCCGTCCCCTATACCTTCGGCATGGTCGGTCTGATTTATAACACCACCATGGTCAGCGAGGCACCGGACAGCTGGAGCGCTATGTGGGACGAACAGTACAGCGGTGAAATTTTAAATTTCAATAATCCTCGCGACGCCTTCGGGATTGCCCAGTTCCTTCTGGGACTGGATATCAATTCCGAAAACCCCGATGATTGGCAGAAGGCATATGAAAAGCTGTCCGAAGAAAAGCCGCTGGTGCAAGCCTATGTCATGGACGAGATCTATAATAAGATGGAAAACGGCGAAGCGGCTTTAGCGCCGTATTACGCCGGCGATTTCCTGATGATGGAGGGCAATAACCCGGACCTGGCTTTTGTTTATCCCAAAGAAGGAACCAATGTTTTTGTCGATTCCATGTGCATTCCCGCCAATGCCCAGAACAAAGAGGCGGCAGAGCTGTATATCAATTTTATGCTCGAAACCGATATTGCCACCGCCAACGCCAACTTTATCAGCTATGGCTGCCCCCATACCGGCGTACAGGAGAACCCGGACTATGAATGGTTCGGCAATGAAATCCTTTATCCCGAGTCCGTGGATTTCAAAACCGACTATTTCCATAACCTGTCCGATGAGACCCTTGCGCTAATGACCAGCCTCTGGGATGAATTGATGGTCGAAGGCGGCAATAATACCGGCGTTTATATCGCCCTCGCCGTCGTTGCCGCAGCGGTAATCGTCATCGCCGTAGTCATGGCAATCCGAAAAAAACGCCGCGCAAATCTGGATGATTGACACTGGAAAATCACGACAAACAGACATCTCCGAGCACTTATTTGCTGCTTGGAGATGTTTTTCGAATTTCTATGCGCAGTATCTTTTTTTTCTGCGGCTTGTAGAATTGGATGAACTGGCGCATACCTGTAGCTGTTTCCTTTTTTTGATATTTTGAATATGTTATCACGCCTTAAGAAAGGTCAACGAAAAACAACTGCCCGCGGCTTTCGCTAGGGCAGTTGTTTGGTATCCTGAGAAAACACATCAGAAGCGGCTAATTTCGTAAAGGAGTGTAGCGTAGTCGCTTCCTGAAAACTTCGATTCGATTATTCAAAAATTTTTAGTTTTTCTAAATAAGCCACGGCAAGCAGGGACTGGCCGAGGTCGGTGGGGTGGACGCCGTCGGCGGAGAGCGCCTGCTCGGAATAGTCGCTGTCTTCGACGACCCGCTGCAAAACGGCGGCGTGATCCAGAAGGATACAGTCAAAATCCTCTGCCAGCTCTTTGACGCAGGCGATTTTGGGATCCAGATCCTCGTGCCACAGCGCCTTTGCCGGGTCGGTATGCAGGACAAAAGGCGTAATCAACATCAGCTGTGTGGTGGGAAGATCGGTTTTGATCTTAGTCAGAAGCTCCCGGTATTCTTTTGCAAAACGCGAAAGCGGACAGGGATCGTTATGATCAAATGCGCGCCAGGTATCATTGATGCCGATCAGGATTGAAAGAAAATCCGGCTTTACCTTGACGAAATCTTCTTCATAGCGCGCCAGTAGATCCCGCACCCGATTTCCACTGACCGCTCGATTGATAAAGGTCACACCGGAATCGGGAAACAGGGTATGGTGAATGGCTGCGACTTTCGCAGGATAACCAATGCCCAGACCGCCGCCCTTTGAGGTGCGCGAACAGTCGGTGACGCTGTCGCCTTGAAATAAAACGGTGCTCCCGGGGCTGAAATATTGCCGCATAACGAATACCTCCTTTTCGATCATTTTACCATTTCATCCGGTAACTGTCAACGAATAATAAAAAATGAAGAAATCTTGAAATTTATATAGCATTTACAAGATTTGTATGTTATACTGGTGCAAAAGACCGGTATATGGTACCGAAAGGATGTCCTTGCTATGGAAAAGAAAACTGTTCGCGTTGGCGCGGTCGGCATCAGCGGCAGAGGTTCCGGTATGTTGGAGCTCTTGCTTCAAATTCCCGGCATCATTTGTCCAGCCGTCTGTGATAAAGTTCCGGATCGTCGCGATCGCGGCATACAGATTGTCAAAAATTCCCCCTGTGCTTCCGAAACAGAGGTGCACGGGTATCTTGATTACAGAGAAATGCTTGAAAAAGAGTCGTTGGATGCCTTGATGATCTGCACGACCTGGATCACGCATTCGCGCATTGCCTGTGACGCGATGCGCGCTGGTCTGGATGTCGCCATGGAAGTCGGCGGCGCAGCATCTGTGGAGGAATGCTGGGAGTTGGTGCGCACTTCCCGCGAAACCGGAAAATTCTGTATGCTGCTGGAAAATTGCTGCTTTGATCGGAAGGAAATGCTCGTTTTTAATATGGTGAAGCAGGGGCTTTTCGGCGAAATTACCCATTGCGAAGGCGGCTATCGTCACGATTTGCGGGACGAAATCAGCCTTGGCAGGGAAAACATCCATGGCAGATTGTATAATTTCCAGAAACGAAACGGCGAATTATACCCAACCCATCAGCTCGGCCCGATTTGCAAGCTGCTCGGCATAAATCGCGGCAATCGGATGCTGTATCTGACTGCCATGTCCAGCAAGGCGAGAGGACTGAACGAATGGTGCCGCAAAAATGAAGGCGAGGCGTATGATCTTTGCGAATATCCGTTTAACTGCGGCGATGTAACTTCTACGATGATCAAATGCGCCAACGGTGAAACGATTGTGCTCCATCATGACTGCTGTACACCGCGTCCCTATTCCCGAAACTATATCGTGGAGGGAACAATGGGAACATTTATGGAAATCGAAGACCGTAACTGCCTTTTGTATTTGGATGATTTTGAGGAAAAGCACAAATGGAAGCATGTCGATGAATTCTGGGATAAATACGATCATCCGCTCTGGAAATGGTACAATACCACCGGGATCAAAGCCGGACACGGCGGTATGGATTATCTGGTTCTTTCTGCCTTCGCAGAAAGCCTGCTGGAGGGAAAGCAGCCGCCAATTGATGTTTATGATACGGCGAGCTGGATGGTGATTACCTGCCTTTCGGAGCAGTCTGCCGCCATGGGCTCTATGCCGGTGCCGATTCCGGATTTTACCAACGGCATGTGGATCGATCGTGAGCCTTTTGATCGCGGCATGTTCTGTGTGGACGATATTTGCGAAGAATATTTCACAAAAGAGGGATAAACAAATGAGGTATTATATCGGCGTTGACGGAGGAGGAACCAAAACCGAAATCACGCTTTTTAATGAGAGTAAAAAGATGCTGGATACGGTTAAGGTGCCGGGCAGCAACCATGAAAATCTAAAGGGCTCCTTTCAGGAGGCTGCTGATATTATCATGAGCGGCATTCAATTGTTGCTTGAGTCCAATCAGTTGACCCAGGCGGATATTACGGAGATTTTAATGGGACTTGCAGGCATCGACCATCCATATCAGCATGACGCGCTTTGTACGATACTTAGCGAACGTGGTCTTCAGAATTTCCGCGTTTATAACGACGGCTTTATTATCACCAAAGCCGGTTTGTCTGACGGGGTCGGTATCGGGTATAATTGCGGCACCGGCACCTGCTGTAATTCTATTGATTCGCGCGGAAATATGCTGCAAATCGGTGGTTTCAGTGAAATTTCAGATGATCGCGGCAACGGGCACTGGATCGCCCTGCGTGTGTTCAATAAAATTTATGATGATATTTGCCTGGGACTTTGCAAAACCTCGATGACCAAACGATTCTTCGACAAGGCAGAGCTTTCGCCGAGCAGGGAAGGGTTGCTTTCTACGATTGCCAATTTTGAGCAGGATGACACGGCGGAAGATTTTATCCGTTTTCTGATCGATATTTTCTTTGCCTCCCTGAACGAAGGCGATGCGGCGGCGGAAGCGATCTGTGAGGAAATGGCGAGCCGGGGCGCGGATTATATTTGCGCTCATGCAAAAAAACAGCGGTTTGATATTGATACGATACCGGTAGTGCTTTCCGGGTCCATGCACACCCGACTGCCCTCGGATCGGTATATTGCACGGATGGAGCAGCTTTGTTCGGAGCGGTTCACCGAAAAAAAGTTTGTTTTTTCCAAGCTGACGCAGCCGCCGGTTATCGGCTGCATCAATTGGATGTTAGAGAAATAATTTTTTGATAAAGCGGAGGGGTTCTGTTATGAAGGATATTCAGGTAACAGTCATCGGTTCCGGCAGCACCTATTGCCCGGAGCTGGTAGACGGTTTTATCAAGGCGCGCGATGAACTGCATCTGACGCGCCTGAATCTGATGGATATTGACAAAAGAAAGCGTACGATTGTTGGCAATCTCTGTGTGCGCATGCTGCGGGCGGCAGAGATGGATACTGTGGTTACTATGACCGACAATCTGGAGGAATCCTTGCAGGGCGCGGATTTCGTTGTCACACAGATTCGCGTTGGTATGCTCAAGGCGCGTTATCTTGACGAGACAATCCCGCTAAAGTATGATTTGATTGGTCAGGAGACCACCGGCATCGGCGGCTTTTTCAAAGCCCTGCGCACCATCCCGGTGATGAAGCAGATTACCGATGCTGTTTCCCGCATCTGTCCGGACGCGTGGCTGATCAATTTTACCAATCCGTCCGGCATTATCTCCGAGTATATACAAAATTATACTTCTGTAAAAAGTGTTGGGCTTTGTAATTGCCCCATCACCATGATTGACGATGTCAAGGCAGCCGCCGGTGAGGACGCGCAAGTAACATATGTCGGCTTGAATCATTTAAGCTGGATCACTTCCGTCAAAAAAGATGAGAAAGAGCTGTTGGAGAAACTCTTTGATGACGACTTTGCTCCAACGGTGATGGCAAATATCCATGACGACGGGTTTGATCTGAATTGCGTAAAAGCGGCAGGTGGTTTTCCATCTTCCTATCTTCAATATTATTACAGTCGTGACGCAAAGTTGGATTATTTGAAAAAATGCGATAAAACCAGAGCGCTGGTCTGTATGGAAATAGAAGAAGATCTTTTGAAAATGTATTCCGATGAAAGCCTTGTGACAAAGCCTGCTTTGCTGAATCAGCGCGGCGGATATAAATACTCTCTTGCAGCCGTGTCGCTGATCAATGCCATTGCCAATGATAAGGGAGAAACCCATGTGGTAAACATCCGCAACCAGGGCGCCCTGGATTTTATGGCGGATGATGACATTGTGGAAATCGCGACCGTTGTCGGCAAGGATGGCTGCAAGCCAATCCCGATTCAGGATTTTAACAATCGGCATATTATTGGTATGATGCGTATCGTTAAGGAATATGAAAAATTGACCGTGCAGGCTGCGATGAACGGTGACGATCAGGCGGCGCTCAATGCATTGATGGTGCATCCGCTGATTGGCGACTATCAGGCTGCCGCAGCGTGTTACCATGAGATGAAATTCGTTCATTCAAAATATCTTCCGCAGTTCTTTATGCAGCTGCCGGAAGATCAACAATAAAGCAGGAGGGTTTTACGATGACATTGCGCGAGGCAGAAAAGGGTTGGGGCGGTGTATATTCGCTTTTGCTTACACCCTATCATGAGGATTTAAGTATTGATTATGACTTGTATGGCGAGTATGTTCGTTGGCAGACGGAGCAGGGCGCTCATCATCTGTTCTCGGTTTGCGGCAGTTCGGAAATGTCGCTTTTGACAAAAGAAGAACGTATCCGCTGCGCCTCTGTGGCTGTGCGCAACAGCTGTGGGCATAAGGTAGTTGCGACCGCAAACACGGCTTTATCTCGCAGCGAACAGATCGATGAAATCAAACGCATGGAAGATGCCGGCGTCGATGGTGTGGTTTTTATTACCAAAGGGTATGGCTCCGATGATGAAATTATTATCCGTTATATTACTGAGCTGGCGGAGCACACAAGCGTCCCCATTTTGCTTTATGAAGCGCCAAGCTATCGAAACCATCAGATCAGCGGCGCCGCTTATGGAAAGCTTGCTGCGGACGGAATCATTCAAGGAATCAAAGACACAACCTGCATTATGGAAGGCGGTATTTCCGATAAAATCCGCGCCCAGGGTAAGAGTTGTGTTATGAACGCGAATATTCCCTATCTTCTTGAGAGCCTTGAGGAAGGTGCTCGCGGTGTTGTCGCTACGCCCAGTACCTGCGGTGTCGGTATTCTGCGTAAGCTATGGGACGCTTTTGCGGATGGCAATATGGAAATGGCGCGGCAGTACCACGCCGATGTTTGCTCCCTGAGCGATGTTATTGACAATGGATTTAATGCCAGCGCTAAATATCTGGTGTCTTTACAGGGAATCCCGATGAAGATGCTGACCCGTGGCGGCTCGGAAAAGCGACTAAACGATCAGGCATTGAAAAATTTAAGAGTTTGGCATGAAGCGGCGGTTCGCAATGGACTGATGAATGCTTAACGTTTGATATGCAACAGATGCAGGCGAATAAAACTGGACAATATCTCGGTCGTCTGCATCTTTTTGCTTTCCCTCTTGTTTTTTCAATTTAACTGCGCTATAATGAGGCAGCTGCAAGGAGGATACTGTGAATGCGGACATTTGGCAGAAAGCAGGAGGGCGTTTCCTATGTGACGCGCTGCGGCGTATACCTTGTTTGCATCCGTGAGCAAAAAGTAGCGCTTGTTCAAACGCCTCTGGGGCTGTTCCTACCCGGCGGCGGCATTGAAGAAAGGGAAACGCATTCCGATACATTAAGGCGCGAGCTGCTGGAAGAAACAGGCTGCGAAATCGCAGAGACTTCCTATCTCGGCTGTGCTGAAGTCTATACGAGTCACTATCGACTCGGACCATTCCGTCCGATCCAGTATTATTATAAAGGAGTACTTGGCGCGTTTGTTCAGCCGCCAACGGAAAAAGATCATGTCCTTTTATGGATGCCCATTCAAGAGGCGCAAAAGCAAATGTTTGTTCCTTCGCAGGTATGGGCGGTAACTCTCGCTGCGGCAAATAAAACGGAGGCATCCGAATATGCAGCTCATGCATGATATGTACTGATTAAAAACGGAGATTCGTAAATGAAAGGTTTTTTTCATCGGCAATCACCGGGCAGGTTGATTGCGCTCGGCTTTGCTCTTGTGATTTTTATCGGTTCGTTGCTTTTGATAATGCCGTTTAGTGTGCAGGACGGTGTGGATCTGCATTATATTGATGCGTTGTATACCTCGACCAGTGCGGTATGCGTTACCGGATTGATTGCTGTTGACGCCGGCGATACGTTTACGCCCATCGGTCAATTTATTCTGGCTATGCTGATTCAAATCGGCGGCTTGGGTGTTACAGCGGTCGGCGCCGGCGTGATTATTATCATGGGCAGACGGGTCGATATCAAAGGTCGCAATCTGATTCGTGAGGCAATGAACCTGGATTCCGGCAGGGGAGTCATACGTTTTATTAAAAGCGTATTTCAAACAACGCTCATCTTTGAATTGTCCGGCGCCGCCCTGAGTTTTCTTGTTTTTTCACGGGATTATCCGCCTCTTAAGGCGCTGGGGATTAGCTTGTTCCATTCTGTCGCTGCGTTTAATAATTCCGGCTTCGACATCCTGGGTAATTTCCAAAATCTTACGTCTTATCGTGATAATGTTCTGTTGAATCTTGTGACTTGCGGTCTGATCTTTTTTGGCGGCATTGGTTTTTTGGTTATTCGGGAAATGCGGCTTCACGCCTTCCATTGGAAAAATTTTTCCATGCACGCGAAAGTAGTTATCTCTGTCAGCATAGCTTTGATTCTGACAGGGACGATCTTAATCAAAATGACAGAAGATGTCACCTGGCTCGGTGCGCTGTTCCACAGCGTATCTGCCAGAACGGCGGGGTTTTCGACTTATCCGCTCGGCGCTTTTTCCTCGAAAGGGCTTCTGGTTCTTACAGTTTTGATGTTTATTGGTGCGTCCCCCGGCTCAACGGGCGGCGGCATCAAAACCAGTACATTTTTTGTTCTGCTGCAAGGGGTCAAGTCCGCCGCAACCAATAAGTCTGAAAAGGCATTTCATTATGCGATCCCCCGCGAAATTTTCCGCAAAGCTTCTGTGGTAACGCTGTTGGCTTCGACAGTTGTGATTGTAGGGACTTACTTGCTGCTTGTTATGGAGCCGGATATCCAATTGATGGATGCGTTGTTTGAAATTACAAGCGCGTACGGCACCGTTGGTCTATCGACCGGGATCACGCCGGATCTGGGTGTGGATTCCAAACTCTTATCCATTCTGATTATGTACATCGGCAGACTCGGTCCGCTGACCGTGGCTTCTCTGTGGTACTTCTCCAGAGGCGAGCGGGTCAGCTATCCGGAAGGCAATATCGCAATTGGTTAAAAAAGGAGAAAAGTGATGTTTTTTAAAAAGAAGAACACCGTGGACACTACATACGGTATTGTTGGATTGGGAAGATTTGGCTATGCTTTGGCATCGGAGCTTGCTGCGTCCGATGCGGAGCTGGTGGTCATTGATCGCGACGCAGACAAGATTCGAGAAATTCGTGACCTGACCGAAAACGCTTATGTTGTAAAAACGTTGGATAAAAAAACGTTGATGGAGACCGGGATTCAAAACTGTGATGTCGGCATCGTTTGCATTGGTGAACGCATGGATACTTCCATTTTGACGACATTGAATCTGGTTGCAATCGGCGTGCCCAAAGTCATTGCCAAGGCTGCCAGCATCGAGCACGGCGCTATTCTGGAAAAGCTGGGCGCCGAGGTGGTTTATCCGGAGCGAGATATGGCAATCCGACTTGCCAGCCGTCTGGAAACGGCGCGAGACATCGATATTATTCAGCTCAGCGAGCGAATCAATATTTCTAAAGTCCAGGTGCCCGAACAGCTGGTCGGTAAAATGGTTCGGGATGTAGATCTTCGCTCCCGTTTCGGCTTAAACATTATTGCCATCGAAAACAATGGCGATGTTTCCGATGCGGTCAGTCCGGATTACAGCTTCCGGTCCAATGATATTTTATTCCTTGCGGGCAGCAAAGAGGGACTTCTGCAAATCAATCATTGGCAGGAATAAACAGCATATATTCTGGGTTGTGAAAGGGGTATTTTCATGGTTTACGCCATTGGTCTTTTTGCGGTAACCTATGTACTGATGCTGGTATTCAGCAAGTATCGTCCTTATATCGCGCTGGGCTCTGCCGTAATTTTTATCGTTACCGGGATGCTGCCGCTGAATCAAATTATCGGCTCTATTGATTTTAATGTTCTTTTGATGATTGCCGGTACGATGGGGCTGGTGCAGCTGTTTATCGACAGTAAAATGCCTGCTCTCCTTGCGGATCTCGTCATGGAAAAAGTGCCGAATGTTCAGATGGCAGCGGTTGCCCTGGCGCTGTTTGCCGGTATTATTTCTGCCTTTGTGGATAATGTCGCTACGGTTCTGATGGTTGCCCCGGTAGCGCTGGAAATCTGTAAAAAGCTGAACACCAATCCGGTCCCCTTTATTATCGCCATTGCCGTTTCCTCAAATTTACAGGGCGCAGCGACTTTGGTCGGTGATACGACGGCGATCATGCTTGGCTCCTATGCCGATATGAGCTTTTTGGATTTCTTCTTCTATCAGGGTAAGCCCGGAATTTTCTTTGCTGTCGAATTGGGCGCATTGGTTTCTGCCGGCATCCTTGCGTTTTTGTTCCGCAAAGAGAAAGGTGCAATTCCAAAGGGCGCACCACGGACGAAGGTTACCGACTATGTGCCGACCGTTCTTCTCCTTGGCACCATTGTGCTCCTGATTGCTGCATCCTTCCTTCCGGAAAAACCTGATATTACCAATGGTTTGATCTGTGTCGGTTTGTTCCTGATCGGATTGATTTATACCCTTGTCCGCAGAAAGAAATTTTCAGCTGTTCTTGAACCGGTCAAAGCCATTGACTTTCAAACCATCGGCTTGCTTCTCGGCTTGTTCCTGATTATTGGCGGCATTACAAATATGGGAGTTATTGACGCTGCTGCCAATCTTCTCGCCAAGTTGGGTGGCGGGAATATCTTCCTGCTGTATACCATTGTTGTTTGGGCTTCGGTTTTGATTTCCGCGTTTATTGACAATATCCCTTATGTCGCCACTATGCTGCCCGTGGTAACCGGTCTGGCTTCTGCGCTGGATATGGATCCGACCCTGTTGTATTTCGGACTTCTTTCCGGTGCAACCTTGGGTGGCAATTGTACGCCAATCGGCGCGTCCGCTAATATCACCGGCATTGGCATCCTGCGCAAGGAAGGATACGAAGTCAAAAACCGCGACTTCTTCCGTATCGGCATCCCCTTTACGCTGGCTGCGATTATACCGGCTTATATTTACTTCTGGCTGTTGTATTCGTAATCGCCTTTTCGCTCCCCGCGCTGTTAATGCGGAAAATGTTTTGTGAAAAAACAACGGAATGGATTGTTTTTATAAAATTCTTGACATCAGCTCGGCAATGTTTTATAATCTAACTAAAATTTTTCTTGCATGTGGAGATCGGAAAATGAAGCGACTGATTACACTGTTTTTAGTGATGATTGTTTTTAGTCTCTGCGGGTTGGCTGCGCAGGCGGCGGACGAGGTCCCGCCGGAAGAAGGCACGACTGCTCCGGCTGTTGAACAGCCAACGGAGGCGCCCGATGAACCGGGTGAGGTGCCTGAAGAACCTGCTGAACCGGAGCTCCCGTCCATTTTTACCATTTCGGAGAATGCCTCTTTTTCGATCATGGTTGACGGAACAATGATTGATATTTATGAAAAAACAGTTTATATTGACACAAACAATGACGGGGAATATAATACAGCGGAAAGCCGGCATATCCTGCGTGTGGCGGTGAATCTGGAAGATGCCCCGGATCAGATAGAGAGTCTGGATTTTGACAGTGACGGGGCTATTACAACTGCGGATGCAAGGCGCAGTCTTCGTTATAATTTGCATCTACTCAGCTTGTGTTGTGCAGAAGATGGAACGATATATACCGGTTTCTTTGAATCGAACGATGGCAAAACGCGCTATTTTGACGAGATTGGCGGACTTGCCATCGGCTATATGGCAATTGATGGCGTCTATTACTACTTTGAGCCGGATGGTGCGATGTTTTCCGGTTTGACCCAATTAAGAGGGGTTCCCGCACGTTTTGACGAAAACGGAGAAGGAATCCAAGGGTTTTATGAGGAAGGCTCGGCACGCTATTATTTTAAGAACGGACTTGCTTTGACCGGCTGGCAGACAATTGACGAGAAAAAATATTATTTCTATTCCGACGGAGTCATGGCAGCCGGTGACGCCGCCATTGACGGCAAAACCTATTATTTTAACGAAGATGGTTCAATTCGTGACGGTATGCTCACTATAGACGGCTCCACCTATTATTATCAGGACGGTCTTCCTTACGTTGGCTGGCTGTTCGATGGCTTGAATGCATATTATTTTGACAAGAACGGAAAACGGCTGGAAAATACGACCAGCGGCAATTATCAATTTAATCAAAACGGCGTTGCGACTGCGACAACACTGACGACAGATACGCTGCCGGTTTACCTGCGCGGAATTTTAAAACGTATCGGCACTTCGCCTTCCGAAATTTACAATTATGTCCGTTACAATTTCCGGTATCGCTATTATGCAAAATCAACGCCGGAAGCAATGGCAGTGCGCATTTTGCGAAATGGCAGGGGCGCCTGTTATGATTATGCTTATTTGACTAAATTCCTGCTCGAAGCGGCAGGCTATGAGGCGCGGGTTGTTGTCGGCGGCAGCTTTAACTATGCCAACGGCAATGAACACGATTGGGTCTTATATAAAGCCAATGGTGTATGGCGCTATATGGATACACAGCGCGGTGCTTTTGCCAAAACCGCCTCTCAAATGCGCGCTCTTGGCTATCGATGGGATGCATCCGGACTTCCCGCGACGCTGTAAACGGTAAATTTTCATGGTATTCAGTTCGGTTATTTTCTTATGTTTTTTTCTGCCGGTGGTGTTTTTTCTCCACCGGCTTCTTCCGGGTATTCGCTTAAAAAATGCAGTTTTAATGGTGGCGAGTCTTCTTTTTTATGCCTATGGCGAACCGGTTTTTGTTTTATATTTGATTTTTCTTGTTTTCGTGCATTTTTTGGTTGGGAAAATTGCGCAAAAAAAAGGAAAATTTCCTTTGCCCCTGTTTGTGTTGTTGCTGATACTTGATGTTATTACCTTGTTCCTCTTTAAGTACATCGGCTTCTTTACCGAAAGCGTCAACGATTTCTTCGGTTTGTCTCTTCCCGTCCCTGAAATTGCACTGCCAATTGGTATTTCTTTCTTTACTTTTCAAATCATGTCTTATGCGATCGACGCATGGCGCGATCATCGTTTGATTCAGGATCGATTTTCCGATTTGCTTCTTTACATTTCCTTTTTTCCGCAGCTGATAGCCGGTCCGATTGTACGCTACAGCGACATTGCGGCGCAATTGAAGGAGCGCAGCGCGACGCCGCGGGAGGAAGCGCAGGGGCTGCGCCGCTTTATCATCGGTCTTGCAAAAAAGGTGCTAATA
The DNA here is from genome assembly GCA_949296825.1 of uncultured Eubacteriales bacterium. Lineage (GTDB taxonomy): Bacteria > Bacillota > Clostridia > Oscillospirales > Acutalibacteraceae > RGIG2774. The sequence continues at coordinate 3,721 of CASFQZ010000043.1, read as the reverse complement.
TCCAACACCATGGCGGTGGTTGCAGACGCGCTGTTTGCACAGGCTGCTGCCGAAAACCTTTCCATGCCGGAAGCCTGGTTGGCGTCTGCCGCCTATGGCTTCCAGATCTACTATGATTTCAGCGGATACAGTGACATGGCAATCGGTATGGGGCATATGTTTGGCTTCCATTTTTTGGAAAACTTTAACTATCCCTACACTGCGACCAGTGTAAGCGACTTCTGGCGCAGATGGCATATATCTTTATCCACATGGTTCCGTGAATATGTCTATATCCCTCTCGGCGGAAATCGTAAGGGGATGGGGCGCACGGTTTTGAATCTTTTTATCGTTTTTCTTTTGACCGGACTATGGCACGGCGCAAATTGGACCTTCCTTGTCTGGGGATTGTATTATGCTTTCTTTATGATTGCGGAACGTCTGCAAATCATTCCGACTAAAAAGATCCGTTTTCAGCCGCTCAAGTGGCTATATACTGTTTTTGTGGTTTTTACCGGCTTTATCATTTTCCGTGCGGACAATCTGTCCCAGGGCTGGGGAATCCTCCGCTCTCTGTTTTGTTTCTCGACATTGGATAGCGTTGGCTTCTCCGGCGCACTCAGCCATCTGGATCCTTATACGCTGTTCATCCTGTTTGCCGCGATCCTGTTCAGTGCGCCCATCGCAAAAAAAATCTGGGAAAAGCTGCGGGATAAAAAGTACGCAGAGGGCTTATCCTATGCCGGCGCTGTCGGGCTTCTTGCGGTGTGCATGATTTTCCTTGTGACGGATTCGTATAACCCGTTTATTTATTTCAATTTTTAAGGGGGCTGCGGTATGAAAAAATTCGGTTCAATCGCTTTTATGGCTGTCAGCCTTCTCTTTTGTTTTCTTGTCGGCGTTTCCGCTCTTTTTTCCGAGGCGGATGTTTCCGTAGAGCAGCGGGACGCAACGCCATTTCCTGCTTTTTATTCTCCGGAAGACGGCCTGAACAAGGAATTTGACGCTCAGCTGAGTGATTATCTGTCCGAGCGGATGCCTTTTCGTTCCATGGTTCTTGATTGGAAAGCGACCGTGATGCAAAATGTTTTCGCTTCATCAACCGCAGCGGATGTGGTGATTGGGAAAAACGGCTGGCTCTACTTTGAACCGACAATTCCCGAATATACCGGCACTTCACTTTTGTCGGACCGCAGTATTGCGAATATTGTTGAAACATTGACGCAGATTTCTGAATATTGCGAATCCACCGGACATCCCTTTGTTTTTACGGTGGCGCCGAATAAAAATACGCTTTATGATGAGAATATGCCCTTTCGTTTTTTGCGTGGCGAGGTCAGCAATTATTCCCGTTTGCGTGACGCCTTCGCCGATTCGGATGTTCCCTTTGTTGATTTTTCCGAGATGGATACCTGGTCGCAGGAATCGCTGTATTATGCAACCGATTCTCACTGGAATATGCGTGGGGCAGCGATGGCATATGATTCGCTTCTGGATTCGCTTCAAATTGATCATTACGACTATGCGGAAGGAAAGTGGACTGCCGGAGAAAAACAAACGGATCTGATGCGGATGTTGTATCCGAACCGGAAACAAACCGAAGAAGAACTGATCCCGGATGTCGAATATACTTATGAATACACATCCCGTTTCCGCAGCGAGGAAGACATCAATATTACCACTGCCAATGAATCAGGGCAGGGAAGTCTTCTGATGTTTCGCGATTCCTTTGGCAATGCCCTTCTTCCATTTTTCGCCCAGCACTTTTCATCTGCTTGCTTTACCCGCGCAGTGCCCATTGATTTGACACAAGCAAAGGATGGCGACGTCATTGTTTATGAAATTGTTCAGAGAAATATCGGGAATATAATTTCCTATGCGCCGATTCTTCCAGCGAAAAAGTCAAGTCTGCAGCCCAATGAAACCGGCGATGACGGACTGGTTCGCCTTCTTACAAAGCCCCAAAATTCACTGCTTCATATCTATGGCGAGATGGATGAAAGCACGTTGGCAGTCGACAGCAAAATATTTTTGCAGCTAACCGGTGAAGACGGTAGCCATGGTTTTTATCGTTGCTTTCCGATTTCTGAAGCCTCGCTTTATAATGATTCGGTTGTGCGCGATAATGGATTTTCCTGTTATTTGGATATATCTGCGCTTCCCGCCGGAAACTATCAGGCGTCCGTCTGCGTACAGACCGGGGAGCGGATTGCTGCGTACCCGGCGGATGCTGATGTAGTTGTAAATTAAATGTTTGATATAAGGAGTTTTTTCAATGAACATGAAAATTACTAAGCCAATCGCTCTTTTATTGTCTGCCCTTTTGCTGCTCTCATTGGCGGCTTGTTCGCCGAAAGAGAGTGACGAGGGAATGACTACCACGGAAGCCGGTACCACGGAGGAGAGAGCTACGGCTCCGCTCACCGTCATCGATACGGAAACGACGGCTGAGACGACAGCAGAAACAACGGTGGCTGAAACAACCTCTGCGGAAACGACGGCAGCGGAAACAACGGTTGCCGACACCACCAACGAACAGACGGCGCCTTCGCCCCAGTCCGTCGCCCCCACAACACCGCAGACTGAAGCGCCGCAGCAGAGTGCCGCCGGCAGCTTTTCTTCCGGCGACCTCTCCGTCAGCGTCAACGGCGTGCGGATGCGTCCGAATACGGCATGGTCGTCTTATTCCGCTGCGCTCGGCGAGCCTTCTTCTGTCACGCAGGCGCCCAGCTGTCATTTCGACGGCATGGATAATATCTATGATTACAGTGATTTTTCCGTTTATACCTATCGCGATGGCGGCGAAGATTATGTTTACGATATTGAGATCTTTTCTTCCGCCATTCCGACCGATAAGGGAATTCGCGTCGGTTCTTCTGCGGAGGATGTTGTTGCTGCCTATGGCGACGGATATGCAAACTATTCCGATTCTATGATTGAGTACCGGTCTGGTTCGCAGTCCTTGTATTTCACTCTGAACGGCGGCACGGTCACTTTGATTGAGTTTTACAGTGAATAAAAGAAAAATCTCTTTGTCAACCGGAATTTCTCAATTTCCGGTTGACAAAGTCCCCCGAATGATAGTATAATATCATTCGTTCCGCGGATGTAGTTCAATGGTAAAACTTCGGCTTCCCAAGCCGGTGTTGCGGGTTCGATTCCCGTCATCCGCTCCACTGCGAAAGCGCGTCTCGCCGGAGACGCGCTTTTTTCGTATGCCGGGCATGCCGTCGAAGTTATGTTAACCGCCGTATGCCGGATGGCATGTATGGTGGTGGGGGAGGAAGAGAAAATCTCCCAGGCTCGATGGCAGTCCGATTTAGGCTGGGCGTCTTTTTTCTTTGGGCGATAGATGTAAAAAAATAGGAATCAAAGGAAAGAGAGTCTGAAATTTTTTCGTCATTTTGCCCATGGCAAAGTACCCAAAAACAGCCGGGCTGGATTGTATAGATTGCACAGCATATGTTTCTTTTTTCTCAATGCTGAACCGTTTTTTTTTTTTGAAATTTTGCCCGCCCACGGCAGAAAAAATCGCAAAAAAATTTTCTCTGTTTTGACGATTGTGGGAAGAGCTATCGGTATGGTATGATAAATCAACTTATAGATTGGAGGGTTCCAGATGAAAAACATACGAAAAATCACAGCGGTTCTTTTGTCCGTTGTGATGCTTCTGACCGCACTGCCCGTCACCACCTTCGCGGCAGCAAGCGGTGATTACCGTTATGTAATTTTAGCCAACGGT
>CASFQZ010000042.1 GCA_949296825.1 uncultured Eubacteriales bacterium | reverse complement strand
TTTTTCCCAGCTTTTTGTCACCGAAGGGGATTTTTTTGCGGGAACGGCGCAGGTGGAGCGATTTGACCTGTATACCACCTGCACGGCGGTGATCAGCCTTGCGGGGGTGGAGGATCGGTGGCTGGAATCCCTGCTGGCAGGCTCCTATGGTGTGATTTGCAGCGAGGAGGCGCTGGCACGGCTGCCGGTGGCGCTGAACTATACCCACCTGTTCCTGTTCAGCAACGAAGAAGCGGATACCGACGCCATCGATGGCTTTTTCGCCGATTTACAGTCCCTGTATCCGGAGGCACGCCTCATTTCCGCCCGGTCGGAGAACGCCCGGCTGCAATCACTGATTGCGGTAACCGAAGTGGTGGTATCGGCGATCAACCTGATTATCGGCTGCTTTGTGTTTGTGACGCTTTTCAATATGATTCGCAAAAAACAGCTGGAACAGCGCCGCACGATAGCGCTGACCCGCAGCCTGGGATTCGGCTACGGTAAGGCTGTACGGACGCTTTGGGGGGAGCTGGCGATGATGCTGCTGCCCGCCGCCGCGCTGGGCACGCTGCTGAGTCTGCCGCTGCATCTGTTCTGCTTTGGCTCCAACTTTGCCGAAACCTACCCCTGGCAGCGTCCGCTGCTGGCGCTGGGGCTTCTGCTGCTTTTTGCCCTTATCCTCAGTCTGTTCGGGCTGCGCCCTACCTATCGCGAAAATCTGGCGACGCTGCTAAGAGAGACCGAATAACCGCCCAAACCAAAGACCGCTTCCCGAGGGGGAGGCGGTCTTTGTTACGTCAACAGAGCGGTGCGCCAGGCTTCGATCAGCCGTTCTTCGCTCCAGGCGGCGTTGGCGGGGCTGGTGGATGGCAGGACAATCGCCGGGATGCCGGTAAGCGGCTGCTGATATTTTTGATACAGCTGCGCCGCCTTCTGTCCATTGACGGCGATCTTGCGAATCGGCGCGGCGGACAGGATCTCTGTCAAATCATTGGGCGATGCATCGCGAATGCTGCTATCGGAGGAGCCGCGGATTTTACAGGAACGAATGACATCCCAGAGCGCAAAATGATGAGAGAGAAGCATCGCCTTTTTTTCTTCGATTGTCGCCGGCACACCACAGCCGCACAGCGCCGCCGTCACGCGCCAGAAGCGGTTTTGCTTATGCCCGTAAAAGAACCCGACCTCCTGGGATTTGACCGAGGGAAAGGAGCCTAAAATCAAAATCTCGGAATTTTGATCAAACAACGGCGGTATGGGATGGACCGGCATCTCCTCATCTCCTTTGTCTCCATTATACACCAAAAACGGGGAAAGACAAGGAAAAATCCGGCAAAGCCCTTGATTTGAAACGGCAAAAACGATAAAATAAAAATAGAAAAGCTACATTCAGACAAGGAGGAAGAATCATGTCCAAGATTATTACCATCAGCCGCGAATTCGGAAGCGGCGGCAGAGAGCTGGGCAAGCGCCTGGCGGACGAGCTCGGCTTCGCCTATTACGACCGGGAAATTCTGGAAGAGCTCGCCAAAAAAGAGGACGCCGGAGACTGGCTTTCGCAAAGCCTCCCCGAGCAGAATTTCGCCGCCGCCATCCCCCTGCATTTCGGCAGGAGCTTCACTGTCTATCAGTCCACCGCCACCCAGCAGACCGTCAAGCTGATGGTTGCCGAACAGAAGCTGCTTTGCCGCCTGGCAGACCGGGGCAACTGCATCATTGTCGGTCGGGGCGCGGCGGCGCTTTTGGAGCAATGGCACCCCCTGTCGGTCTTTGTTTATGCGGATATGGAATCCAAAATCGCCCGCTGCCGGGAGCGCGCACCGGAATCGGAGCATTTGAGCGACCGGGAAATGATTCGTCAGATCAAGCAGGTAGACGCCCATCGTGCCAAACGCATCCAGTGGAGCACCGGCGCAAAATGGGGCGACCGCAAAGGCTATCGCCTCTGCATCAACACCAGCGGACTTCCCATTAAAACGCTGGCGGCGGCGCTGGCGGATTATGCCCGTATCTATTTTGCCGGTGAAAAATAACGGAAAGGATTCCCTCCCCGTGTTATGACCTCAACCCTTTTATTTGCCAAAACCCCGCCGGTGAAGCTGTTCTTTCTCGCCTCGCTGCCCGGCGCGGTCAGTATGCTTGCCTCGGCGCTGTATCAGACGCTGGACGGCGTTTTTGTCGGGCAATACATCGGAGATACGGCGTTTGCCGCCGTCAACCTTGCCATGCCCTTTGTGATCATCAATTTTTCGCTGGCGGATCTGATCGGCGTGGGTGCGGCGGTACCGATTGCTGTGTTTCTGGGAAAAAAGCAAAAGGAGAACGCCAATAACCTGTTCACCTGCGCCTGCCTTCTGATTATCGCCGCCGGATTTCTGATCGGCGCGCTCCTGTACGCAACGGCGCCGCTGCTGATCCGCCTGATGGGCGCCGACGGCGAATTCGCGTCGCTGGCGGTGGATTATATGCGCGTTTACGCCCTGTTTTCGCCGCTGACGACCATCATCTTCGCGGTCGATAATTTCCTGCGCATCTGCGGAAAAATCCGATTCAGCATGTTTTTGAACATTCTGATGTCCCTGCTCAGCGGCGGCTTGGAATGGACCTTTCTCGCTGTGTTCGACGGGTCGGTCCGCAGCGCCGCCTGCGCCACCTGCCTGGGCATGGCGGTCTGCGTGCTGCTGGCGTTTCTGCCTTTTCTGCAAAAAAAGACGCTGCTGCAATTCCGCAGACCGCGCTTCCATGCCGCTGACCTCCGGCAAATCCTCGCCTGCGGCAGTCCGAATTTTCTGAACAACATCGCCGGACGCATCACCTCCATCCTTTTGAACCTGCTTCTGGTGCGCATGGGCGGCGAAACCGCCGTTTCGGTTTACGGCATCCTGATGTATGCCGACGGCTTTATCCAGCCGCTGCTGTACGGGATGTGCGATTCCCTACAGCCCGCCGTGGGCTTCAACTGGGGGGCTGGACAGCTTTCGAGGGTGCGGAAAATCGAAAGCTGCTGCTTTTCCGCCAGCGCCGTCGTCTCTCTCGGCGCTGCGGCGGTGCTGTTCTTTGCCCCGGAACCAATCATCCGTTTGTTTGTTGCCGCGCCCACCGAGACGGTGCTTGCCATGGCGCTGCCCGCGCTGCGGCTGTTCAGCCTGACCTATTTGACCCGCTGGTTCTCCTTTGCCGTCCAAAGCTATCTGCTCGCCATCGAAAAATCCCTGCCCGCTGCCATCCTTTCGGTTTGCACCGCGCTGGTTTTTCCCGTTTTTCTGATCGGCGTGCTTTGGCGTCTGGCACTGACCGGTATCTGGCTGAACTTCGCCGGAACCGCTCTTCTTGCCGGTGTCCTGGCGCTGGTGATCCTGCGTAAATACCACAAAGAGCTCTCCGCTCCGGACAAGGAACCAGCCGAGCCGCCGCTCGCAGCAGAATTCCCGTGAAACACCCGCTGAAAAACACAAAGTGATACGCAGAAAACTGCATATCATGATGCGCAGAAAATTGCGCATCATGATGCGAAGAAAACTGCGCACATGATACGAAGAAAACTGCGCATCATGGTGCGCAAAATTTGCGCACAAGTAAGAATAATATATAGTAACTAGATATAGTAACAAGAGGGGGAGTAAAAGCCCCGCATTTTCTCTTGAAAGCAAATAAAAAATACCCCCCTTGTCAAAAGGGGGTATGCTTCTTTTCCGGTGGCTTTTTCGGGCGCAGATGGGTATCGTTTTCCTTTCGTCCGGGGAGCAAAGCCTGCTGCAAAAGAGCTTTTGCGAATTGCCGAACGCCTCCCTTTTCGCCCGGGGAGGCGTTACGGCAGCCGCCAATCTACGGGGTCGTC
>CASFQZ010000041.1 GCA_949296825.1 uncultured Eubacteriales bacterium | reverse complement strand
GATAGCCATGCTGCCGACAAAAGTCATGAATAAATTTTTACTTATTGACGCAAAATACTTTTCTTTTGCGGGAATTAGTGCTAAAATAAATAGAAAAGGAGGTTTTGCGTAATGAATCTATATCATGCCTATTGCCGCGCTTATCAAAAAGTCATGTATGTGGCAGAGTTTGCTCTCCCCTGGCATTTTCCGCAAATTACCAGCGGCGCCGGGAGCGTAAAAAAAGCCGCGAAGATCCTCAAGCAGAACAAAATCAGCAATGTTATCGTTGTTACAGACAAAGGCTTAAGTAGTCTCGGATTGCTGGATAATATGCTCAAAAGTCTGACCGACGCCGGAATTCAGTTTTGCGTATTTGATGGCGTGCAGCCGAACCCGACAATTTACAATATTGAAGACGCCAGAGAAATGTATCTTGCCAACGGCTGCCAGGGAATCATTGCCTTTGGTGGTGGCTCGCCGATGGATTGCGCCAAGGCGATGGCTGCGCGTATTGTCAACCCAAAAAAGAGCGTCGCTGATATGGGCGGTCTTTTGAAGGTGGGTAAAAAAATTCCGACCATGATTGCTATCCCTACGACGGCGGGCACAGGCTCTGAAACAACACTTGCCGCTGTTGTCTCCAATCCGGAAACGCATGAAAAATATCCGATCAATGATCCGCATCTGCTGCCGGCTTATGCGATCCTGGATCCGGAACTGACCACTGGTTTACCGAAACATATTACCTCTACAACCGGCTTGGATGCGCTGACTCATGCTGTCGAGGCGTATATTGGTCACAGCAACACAAAAGAAACAGAAGAGAAAGCGCTGGAAGCCACTAAATTGATTTTTCGCTATCTAAAAAAGGCTTATGATCACGGCGATGATCTGATGGCACGGGAAAAAATGCTACTGGCTTCCCATTATGCGGGGATCGCCTTTACAAGAGCTTATGTTGGCTATGTGCATGCGATTGCACATACGCTCGGCGGCTTTTATGGGATTCCGCATGGCTTGGCGAACTCAGTGATTCTGCCTTATATGTTGGATTATTATGGCGAAACCGCGTATCGTCGTCTTGCCGCTCTGGCAGACGCGGCAGATTTGGAGACGGAGGACAAAAGCGATAAAGGCAAGGCGCTGGCTTTTATTGCTGCGATTCGGGAAATGAACCGGTATATGAATATTCCCGATGGTTTTGAGCAAATCAAAGAAGAGGACATTCCCACGCTGGTAGAGCGCGCTTTGCATGAAGGGAATCCCCTCTATCCTGTTCCGAAAATCATGGACGCAAAAGACTGCGAAATGATAATTCGCAAAATCATGCGCTAAGAGTATACATAAAGAGCCGCACACTTTTTCTGTGCGGCTCTTATGTAAGATATATGAAAGGGCGTCTGCCGGGAGAAAACCGACAGACGCCTTTTGCATTGCGAAGGAATTACGCATCCAGCATACCCATGATCGAAGAAATGCTATCTTCGTTCAGGAGACCGAGTTTATAAAGGATCTTCGCAATCTTGAGGATCATCTTAACGATCCAAGCGATAATGCCAGTCATTGATTTCACTCCTTCCTAACCAATGTGCAATTGTATTATACAACACTTTCCAATAAAAAGCAAGGGGGACGGCAAAAAATAGCGAAAATATTAAACGGAGTGAATTTTATTTTCGATATTGCTATTATCTGCATCCAGACTGTATTTTTCAGCTCTTCTCTTTTTGAAGAAATCGACCGCGACATGGTCAAAGAGCGCATAGGACAATACATCTTCATCCTGTTCGATGTATTCGGCGATCTCGCTGCGCAGTTTATCCAATTCCGGCGCCAGTTGGTCTGCCGGACGACTGGTAATGGGCTGCTCATTGCCGATGATCTTTTTGCGGAACTCATCGCTGATGGGCACCGGTGTTCTGCCGTATTCACCACGCACAAGGGCTTTGAATTGATTGTTGCACATCTTGTAACGCTCGCCGGTCAGGACGTTAAACACCGCCTGAGTGCCAACAATCTGAGAACTGGGTGTGACCAGCGGCGGATATCCGACATCCTGGCGGACTCGCGGCACCTCTTCGAGAACCTCCATCAGCTTATCGCTCTTTCCTGCGTCTTTCAGCTGTTTCACCAGATTGGACAACATACCGCCGGGTACCTGATAGAGAAGCGTATTGATATCCACCTTCAAAAGAGCGGGGTCCAGCTGACCGTCGGCAAGATATTTTTCGCGAAGCTGTTCAAAATACTGTGTTACCGGGTTCAGCGCTTCCAATTTTAAGCCCGTGTCATAGGGGGTGCCCTGCAGTGCGGCGACCAGCGGCTCAGTAGGCGGCTGAGAAGTGCCCATGGAAAGCGGAGAAATGGCTGTATCTACAATATCTACTCCGGCTTCAATGGCTTTCAGATAGGTCATTGAAGCAACACCGGAGGTGTAATGGGTGTGCAGTTCAATGGGAATTTTAACCGTTTGTTTCAGCGCTGTAACCAGATCATAGGCATTATAGGGCGTCAAAAGACCAGCCATATCTTTGATGCAGATGGAATCCGCACCCATTTCTTCCAGCTCTTTGGCTAACTGCGCAAATTTTTCGTTGGTATGAACCGGACTCAAGGTAAAGCTGATCGCAGCCTGGACATGACCGCCTTCCTTTTTTGTGGCGTCAATGGCGGTTTTCAGGTTGCGCGTATCGTTCAGCGCGTCAAAAATGCGGATAATGTCAATGCCGTTTGCAATGGATTTTTGAACAAAATAAGCAACTACATCATCGGCATAGTGACGATAACCGAGAATATTTTGTCCTCGGAAAAGCATTTGCAGCTTTGTGTGCTTGACTTTATCACGGATCTTGCGCAGCCGCTCCCACGGATCTTCATTCAGGAACCGTAGGCAGCTGTCAAAGGTCGCGCCGCCCCATGCTTCCAGAGCGTGATAGCCGACCGCATCCATTTGTTCCAGAATCGGCAGCATTTCTTCCGTGGTCATGCGCGTTGCAATCAGGGACTGATGGGCATCTCGCAGCACGGTTTCGGTTATTTTAACAGGTTTAGCCGTAGCCATATAAATCCTCCTAACTGAATTACTTAAAGAATGCGAGCAATACGCCGGCGGCAACAGCGGAGCCAATAACACCGGCAACGTTTGGTCCCATTGCGTGCATTAAAAGATAGTTGGATGTGTCTTCTTTCTGTCCCACTACCTGGGAAACACGCGCTGCCATGGGGACTGCGGATACTCCGGCGGAGCCAATCAACGGATTGATCTTGCCCTTTGACAAAATATACATGACTTTTCCGCCAAGTAGTCCGCAAATGGTAGAGAAGCAGAATGCCAGCAGACCAAGAACGATGATTTTAATCGTGTTGGCGGAAAGGAAGGTTTCCGCACGGGCAGTCGCACCGACAGAAATGCCGAGAAATACAGTGACTGCATTCATTAAACCATTCTGGGCAGTTTTAGAGAGGCGCTGCGTTACGCCGCAGACATTCAGCAAATTGCCCAGCATTAAAAATCCAATCAGAGGCGCGGCGTCCGGAACAATCAAAACGACGATGAGCGTCACGATGACCGGGAAGAATATCTGCTCTGTTTTGGATACTTTGCGAAGCTGAGTCATTTTGACCGAACGTTCCTTTTTTGTTGTCAGCAGCTTCATGAGCGGGGGTTGGATAAAGGGGATCAACGCCATATAGGAATATGCTGCGATGGCGATAGGTCCCAAGAGTTCCGGCGCCAAAATTTTTGTGACAAGGATTGCCGTCGGACCGTCCGCACCGCCGATGATGCCAATGGCGCCTGCCTGCTGCGGGTCAAAACCAAGAAGCAAAGCAATCAAAAAGGCTACAAATACACCGCCTTGCGCGGCTGCGCCAAGCATCAATGTTGAAGGATTGGCGATCAAAGGTGAGAAATCGGTCATAGCGCCAACACCGAGAAAAATCAGCGAAGGATATATGCCAAGTTTTACACCCAAGTATAGATAATCCAATAGACCGCCGTTTTGGAAAACATTCAGAATATCAAAGTTGCCTTCAAGGAAGAATTCCGGATGCATTAAATTTGCGCCGGGCAGATTGGTTAAAAACATACCAAAGGCAATAGGAATCAGCAGCAACGGCTCAAACTTTTTGACAATGCCGAGGTAAAACAAAACGCAGGAAATCACAATCATGATCACTGTTTTGGCAGCGTCCATTGCTCCTGAATCCAGCATTAAGGCAACGCCGGTCGTATCCAGAAAGTTCTGAATAGAGGTCAGAATTTCAGCCATGGGGAAACACTCCGAGAAAAGATTGATGTTTACTGGATGGTTACAAGCACATCATCCGCGTTGACAGACGCTCCCTGAGAGGTGACAACGGAAGTGATCGTACCGTCCTGCGGGGCAAAGATTTCGTTTTCCATCTTCATAGCCTCAAGGACACAAATGACATCGTCTTTTTTTACCGTATCGCCTGCTTTCACATTGATGCGGAGAATCGTGCCGTTCATCGGAGCTTTCACCGGATTACCGGCACCGGGGGCGGAAGGAGCAGCAGCCGGCGCGGGAGCAGCGGGAGCAGGCGTTGGCGCCGCTGCGGGAGCCGGAGCGGGTGCAGGTGCGGCAACAGGGGCGGGAGCAGCAGCAGGAGCCGCCGGTGCAGGTACATAAACGGGAGCCGGCGCGGATACGCCGGTTTCTTCGACGGAAACATCATAAACATTGCCGTTGACAGTAATTCTGTAATTTTTAGCCATGAAAAACAACCTTTCTCAATTTAACGTTTTTTGAAGCTGACCACTCGGAATGAGCCGAGAGGTTTGTTTTCGTATTCACAAATCGCCGCAGCAATGACGGCGGCAAGCTCCGAAGATTGGTCGGTGCTGACAGAAAACTTTGTATCCGCCAAAACAATCGGAACTTCGGAAACGGGCGGAATTTGCGGCTGCGTGGATTTTGTTTCTTTGCCTGCGTCTTTTTTTCGAAACGCCATGCCGACCAGCGAAACGATCAGCCAGATAATCGCAAGCGCAAGAAAAACAACCAGCATACCGATGATCAGTGTCTCAATCCCCAGCCCGAGGTTATCAAAATTAAACATCTGCATCGATCCTTTCTTGAATTCAGAGAAGCGAATTAAAACGCAGCTTTCATGCTAAGCATATTCAGCGCGGCGGCAATGCGGGCACGAAGCTCATCTGCTTCACAGATGTAATCGATCAGACCAGCCTTGGCAGCGGAAACGGGAGAAGCATATTCGATTTCCCATTTTTCGATCAGTTCCTCTTTGGAAAGACCTTCGGCGAGTTTGTCATTCTGCATAAACTCAACGGCAGATTCTACGGACATGGGGGAAATCACAGCGGTAGGAAGCGCAAAAACCAGATCTGCGCCGACTTCCTTGGAACCAAGCACAGAAAAAGCCGAACCGGTCAGACTCCCGACAATTGCCGTAATCAGCGGAATTTCCGCAGAAGCATAACCGAAAGCAAGTGCGGAAAGAGCGCTGACAAGCTCCGGATGCGCTGCTTCGTCCGCGGCACTGTATCCGTCGCAGTCACAAAGCGTAATCACAGGAAGAGAAAACCGATCACACAAATCAAGAAATGCAGCGCACTTGTCAGCACCGCAGGCTGTGATTTTTTCGCCCTTCGCCGGATTCCCGGCAATGACACCGCAGGCAAATCCGTCTATAGAGGCAAAGCCGACAGTAAATTCGCTGCCGTATTCAGAAGACAGTTCCAAAAATCTGCCGTCGTCGGCAAGCATTTTTACAAGCTCTCTGCCGTTATAACCGTTGGAAGTAACCAGGCTTTCTGCGTCAGCAAGACGACGGTTCGCGTCATCCCGGTTGACAACGGCAACATCACCCTGCATATCGTTGGAAGGAAGATAATCCAGCAGGTCCTTTACCAGCGAAAAAGCTTCCTGCTCAGAAGCACAGCAGACATCCGCAAGGCCGTTTTTGGCGGCATATTCGCCGCTTCCGACGGTTTTGTCAGCGTGCTCCGTCTTTAATACGGAAACAGGGGAAACGCTGTAAAAGGCGTTTTTACCGCCCATAATCACCAAATCAGCACTGCCGGCGACAGCAGCCAGTCCGCCCGAGCACACCCCGGTGATCAGAGAAATCTGAGGTATGAGTCCTTTGGCGTTAGCAGCGGTCTTGATGATTTTTCCGTATGAGGCGACCGCATTGACGCCATCCGCAAGTTTCGCGCCGTCACAATCAAAAACCATCAGCACAGGCGCGGCATTTTTTGCGGCGGCTTCATAGACAGCTGCGATTTTTTCAGCGCCCGCCATGGAGAGGGCGCCCTGATCGCGGGAATAGTCCTGAATGCAGCTAAAAACAAGCCGTCCGTTCACAGCGCCGTAGCCGGTGACCACGCCTTCTGCCTTTTTGTCAAACGTATTGGAGAAAGAGGTACTTTCGCAGACAAAAGCGCCGGTTTCCACAAAGGTTCCGCTGTCGTAAAATGCGTCGATTTTTTCTTTGACAGAAAGCCTGTCGCCTTTTTGGGAAGCATCGCAGCGAAGCGCCTTCCGCTGCGATTGAATAAATTCTTTTCTGAGCTGTATATTCACAATTGAGCCTCCGTTTCAGCCGATTCAAATTTTTCCCATTATAAGCAATTATAACACGCTTCCTGTCAAAGTCAATATAAATAACGATAAAAGTTTATCGAAAAAAAACTTTATAGATTTTTGATTAAAATGCTTGAATCGTCCGTTCTGTTATTGTATAATATATTTTAACCACGTAGAATTTTGTATTAAGGGTGATTTTATGGCTCATTGCCCCGGATGCGGTTATAAGTTAAAGCCTTGGAACGTAAAGGCAGAATGTCCGAAATGCGGCGTTAATATCCCGAATTATAACTGGGAAGAGCGGCTGGAACAGGACGCGCAGCGTTCCGAGTGGGCGTTCGCGAAATTTAGACGTTCCGTCAAATATTTGAAACGCGGTCTGGTCGGGACAAAGCTTTCGATCGTACGTTTGGTATTTACTTTTGTCCCGCTTGTGATTTTCGTCATCCCGGCATTTCGCTTGACGATGAATCTTCCTTTTTCCTCCTTTGAAAACCAATATGTCAGCCTCTTGGATATCATCCTTGCCATTGTGGATGGGATTGATATCGGCGCGTTGTTTACACTGATGGGAAGTGAAATCGTCGGTGGCGCATATACACTGTTTTTGGCAGGTTTTCTCCTGATTGCATTAGGAGTTGTCAGCGCCGTGCTGAATTTCTTTGTTTTGATTATCTGCTCAGTTAAACATAAATATATTGCAAATTATGTGCTCTGCATTTTAAGCGTCCTATTGTTTGTTGCAGCGATTCCGGTTTTTATTGTTTCCTTCCAGCAAATGGATGCCATCGGGCTTCCAGTCTTCGGCGGCAGTGTCAATGCGGCGTTCTTTGTGGGTATTTTCCTGTTCCTTGTTAATCTCACACTGAATCTCGTGACTGCGAAGCATCTGAAAAAAATTGATGCGGCGACGCCAGAGGAGCCCCTGCCGGAAAAACCTGCTTTTGAACCGGAAAAAAAGAAACATCGAAACAAGCAGCCGGTTAGCATCTAATCATAGTGTAAAGCGCCTCTCGATTAGCGGGAGGCGCTTTTTCATATGATGCGTTTTTATTCTTTGGTTTTTCGTGAAAACTCCATGGCAGACAACAATGCGCCCAAAAGAACAACTGCCGCAAACAACAGGCTTTTTCCGTCCGGCAGCGTATGTAAAAACAGAAAAGAAAAAACAAGCGACCATGCAGAGTATGTAATATTCAGCGCCATGGCTTTCGGCGGACCGAGTTTTGCTATGGTGCGATAGTAACATAGGTAGGACGCTGTCCCGCAGAGCGCAGACATGGCAATTAAAAGCGCGGTTTTTGGCGGAACAGAAACGGTTTGCTGCCAGCCTCCAATGATCGGGAGAATGATGAGAGCATAACAGAGCGCCGAAACTGGTTGTCGGATCTGCAATGCGTGCGCCGAGCTGACATTGGGATCTTTCATTCCGTATGCACAGATAACGCCTTCACTTGCCCAGCCGATGCAGCAAAGTGCGGCGCAAAGGAAGCCGGGTAACAGATGAAGTTCTTCGTTTCCTGCGGAGGAATAACCGAGAGCGATCACGCCGCCGACACTTAAAAGAAGCCCGATAATTTGTGAGGACTTCATTTTTTCTTTAAGGAAGAAGTAAGAAAGAAGCGCCCCCAAGGCGGGATAGAGTGAAGAAATGACGGCAGTATATCCGGGACCGATCAAATGAATTGCGGCGACATAGCCGGACATTCCGATTGGACCGCCAAGCAGTGCGCCAAGCAGAATATATTTGCCGCTTTTTGTTTTCAGCGCATAAAAAACATTTTTAAACTGTCGGCGCGCCGCAGTGAAGCTAAGCATCCAAACAGAAGAAAAAGCATCGTGAAGAAAAGTGCTGATAAAGGGAGCAAGAATCGCTGCATTCGCCGCAGAAGAAAAAGGCGGCAAGGTAAGAGCAATGCCAAGAATGACCGTATCCAGCGCCCATAAAATACCGGCGGACAAGCCTGTCAACATATGTATCCCTCCTCAATTTTGTAATTTTTACTCAATATTGAAAAACACATAAAGGAAATCAGAAAAACAGCGCCGCAATAAAAAATAAACACCAAAAAATGTGACTGCTCCGTATGCTGTAGCGAGGGAACCCTCAAATCTCAACCAAAGGAGAGACATGGTTTGAATATGAATCCTTGCTGTCCCATCAAGAGACAGTCAGAGAGCAGCGAAAACGACCTGTATACTGGTCTGACCGCCTTGCCTGCTGATCCTGTCGCGGCGATGGCATATGTTCCGTTTCAGGTAAACCGGCAGGTATATGATGCGCAGACAGCGCTGTGCAACGGTACACTGTTTCCTGTGTTGAACAAGCCATTTACGGGAAGGTGCTGCCCATGACACGAAAACAAAGAATGCTGCGAGAGCTTTCCGCTGCGCAATTTGCGAAATGGGAACTGCATCTCTATCTTGATACACACCCGTCCGATATGCGTGCTGCTGCGCTTTTTGCAGAATATGAAAAAAAATGCGAGGCGATGCGCGCCGCATATGAAGAAGAATTCGGTCCCTTGACTGCGCCGACTGGCGAAGGCGCGGAATGGCTGAAAAATCCTTGGCCGTGGGATATAGAGAGGTGCGACTGACATGTTTACCTATGAAAAGAAACTGCAATATCCGATCAATATAAAAAAGCCGGATCCCAAAGCGGCAATGATCATCATTTCCCAATATGGCGGACCGGATGGCGAGCTGTCGGCATCCATGAATTATCTGTCTCAGCGATACGGTATGCCCTATCCGGAATTAAAAGGTCTTTTGACCGATATCGGCACGGAGGAACTGGGTCATTTTGAAATGATTGGCACCATGGTCTATCAGCTGACGCGGAATCTGACGCCGGAACAGATAAAACAAGCGGGATTTGACACCTATTTTGTCGATCATACCGCCGGTATTTACCCGCAGGCGGCAAGCGGAGCGCCTTGGACCGCATCTTATATTCAATCTAAGGGCGATGTAATTGCCGACCTGCACAACGACCTTGCCGCAGAGCAAAAGGCGAGAACCACCTATGACAATATCCTTCGTCTGGTTGATGATCCGGATATTATTGATCCGATTCGATTCCTGCGCGAAAGAGAAATTGTACATTATCAGAGATTCGGCGAGGGGCTGCGTCTGGCGACGGATAAATTATACAGCAAAAACTTCTATGCTTTCAACCCCTCTTTCGATAAATGCGCGGTCAAAAAATAAAGCTGTCATGAACTGCTGAATAAAAAAAAGACGCATCTCTTCTGAAAAGACGCCGGGAAGCTATAAAATGCTTCCCGGCGTCAAGTGCATTTATTCTTCCGTTTGTTTCCCCAAAAAACTGGCCGCTACCTGCGCCAGCTTGATTTCCGTCGAAGTCGGTGTTTGCTGGTTTTCGCTTGTTAGCAGCAGTACGCATCCGGTAACGTCGCCGCTGCCAATAATCGGGAAGGCAACAGCGGCAGAGCGCTGTAAACCTTCCACCGGCAGCAGCTGCTGCGCTGCGCCGTCGGCAATATAGCCAGAACGATTTTCCATGATCGTCTCCAGCTCATGGGTAATGCGTTTTTCATAGGCGTCCCTTTTCGGAATGCCAACGACAGAGATCACATGATCTCGATCGGTAATAATGACAGGCATATTGGTAGCCCGATACAGAACCTCTGCGTATTGAGAGGTAAATTCCGAAAGCTCTCCCATTGGCGAATATTTCTTAAAGATAACTTCACCATCCGCATCGGTATAAATTTCCAGAGGATCGCCTTCCCGGATGCGCATGGTTCTTCTGATTTCTTTGGGAATCACTACTCTGCCCAGATCATCGATCCGGCGAACAATTCCTGTTGCTTTCATTTTTCACACTCCAAGTTTTGCTTAATTTCTTCTTGCTTTGGTAGTGTTTACAAACATCGGCAGATTATTCAGGAAGAATGGACAGGGAAAACTTACCGGTGAAGCTGTGATTCTCTTGAAAAAAATTCACTTTAGTCGTATACTGTTATTATTAAGAAAACGGCGGTGTATTCATGAAACAGAAGCCCTTATATCAGCAATTGACGGAATATGAAAAAAAAGGATATTTACCTATGCATATGCCGGGTCACAAAAGAAAAGGACCGGATTATTTGCAGGCGCTTGATTCAACGCTTGATATTACGGAGCTGCCGAGCTTCGATCATCTTTACGCGCCCGACGGCGTCTTGCGGGATTCCATGGATGACGCCGCGCGGATATTTGGTTCACTGGCTTGCCGGTATCTCGCAGCCTCAGCAACCGCCGGAATCCTGAGCGGCATGTATGCGCTGTACCGTCCACATGCGACGATATTGATGGCAAGGAATTGTCACATCAGCGTATATCACGGTGCAGAGCTGCTGGGTGCAAAAACCGTTTATTTATCCCCCGAGTATGACAAAAAATTGGGCATCTATACCGCCTTGCAGCCGGATGAAGTGGAAAGAGCTTTTTGCGAAATGCCGGATATTTCCCTCGTGGTTCTAACTTCTCCGACCTATGAGGGGGTTGTTTCTGATGTGGAGGAAATAACACGAATTGCTCATAAATACAGTGCTGCGGTTCTGTTGGACGCTGCACACGGCGCGCATTTTGGATTTTGTGAAGGTTTTCCGGATAACCCCTTGTATGGTGGTGCGGATATTGTTGTTGAAAGTCTTCATAAGACACTCCCCTCCTTGACGGGAACCGCAATTGCGCATATCAATAATCAAACCTGTCTCAAAAGATTTGACCATGGGTTATCTATGTTTCAGACCAGCAGTCCTTCCTATCTGCTTCTCGCTTCGATTGACGGATGTGTTCACTGGCTTGCCGAAAATGGCAAATATTCCCTTTATGAATGGAGTCGGCAATTGGATTCCTTCCGTAGGGAAGCGGAGTCATTTCAATTCTTAAAAATCTGCAGCGGGTCGGATTTTCCGGAGTCCTTTTCCTACGATAAAGGCAAGCTTTTATTGTGTGCAAAGAACGGGAGCGCTTGCGGCAGCTGGCTTTATCATTCGTTGCGGGAGCGGTTTTTCATTGAACCGGAAATGGCGACGTCGAACAGTGTGCTGCTTATGACATCACCGATGGATGCCGACGCTGACTATGCCAGGTTGCTGGATGCCCTGCTCATTTTAGATGCGGAAGGAACCCATATGGAATTTCCTGTATGGCAGGTCGCTGCGCCTATCAATACCAGCCAATGCGTATCTATTTCCGAAGCAATGGCTATGCCGAAGGAGGAAGTTCCGCTTACGGGAGCTTTGGAAAGAATCTGCGGTGAATATGTCATCGTCTTCCCGCCGGATTGTCCGCTTCTTTTGCCGGGTGAACGCATAACACAGGCGCATCTTCAAATGCTCGAAAGATACCGGAAGTCCGGCGTTTCTTTACAAAAAAGCGATTCAAGCGATCCGGAAAAGATTACAATCCTTTTGCAGCCGGACGGGAGGAAATAATCTTTTCTATGAATGAAATATAAATTGCTTGTAAAACCTTCGCTTATATTTTGACTTTTTTCATGAAATATGATATGATGCAATTGTATTATCATATCCTTTGTAAAGGTTGGGTCATGGATGAAAAATCGATTCAAAAAAACTCTGGTTGCTGTTCTATCGGTTTTGCTGAGCTTTTCTTTGGCTTGTAGTTCTTATGCTGCCGGTTATGGCGATATCTTGAGCGGCGCCGCCCAGGGGGACTGGCTGCGGGTGTTTTTTTCGGTATTAAATATGATTACGACAGAAGACAATGGGAAAGATTATGTGGAGCGTCCGCTGGAGCAGATAGAATATACCGAAGAAGAGCTCCAGCAGCGTAATGCCATTGCCGCTTTGATCAATAATGATTTGAACCGAATCAAATCGCAGAAGCCGGCATTTGAGCGCGTAATTCAGCGCGGTCTTCCCGGCTCGGATAAAGATCAGGCAATGGGCGTGATTGACCAGATTTCTTCCATTGCCGGCGCGATCGGCGGTCTGTTATGGGGAGACGAAAAAAATCCTCTCGACATCAGCACGATGCTTTCCTCCTTGGGAATCACGGAATTTTTCAGTGAGCTTACCACCAGCGAGCATCTTTCCGGCGTAGATTGTGATGGTGTTGTTTCTGTCGCCGGCGAAGATTATGTCTGCGCGCTGGAAGGGAAAGATATTTATAATGACAATCCCATCACAAAAAGCCGCTACGATGACAGTTATACCTTCCGTATTTATTTGCAGGATGCAATCAATCCTGATGAAAATTCCGCCCATGCTAAGGTTTTTGATCTTTTCTCTGACGTCAAACTTTATCAAACCATCGCCTCTATGGTGCCTGAACTGGATGTTGATATTATAAAGATCCGTTACGTTGATTGCTATTTGGAAGGTCAGGTTGATGAGGACGGCAATATTGAGGAATACACGACGCACTATAAATGCATTCTTCAGATTGATACAACGCAAACCGGATATGATCTAAGTCAATACATTGATTCTATCAATAATACGGAAATATATGAGAGCCTTGTGACTTATCGTGATTTTAACTGGACCCCACGGCAGTTCTGTGATTTGAATAACGATGGCAGAGTTAGCACTGCTGACGCGCGCTACGCCTTGCAGATCGCCATTGGTCTAGAGGAATTACAGGAAGATTCCATTTTGTACGGTGATGTGAACGGCGATCAAGCGATTACAACAACGGATGCAAGATCCATTCTGCGCATTGCAACTCTTCTTGACCCCATGCCGCAGCGACCGGGAGATACGGCGGAATGATGCGGATGTCAATGCTGATATAAAAATAGTCAAATACAGTATAAAAACAGGAACCTGCAAGAAAAAGCGAAAAAACTTTTTATGTGCCGGCTCCTGTTTTTCTGTAAAAATGGTATTTTTAGGTCATGTTGTCGTAGGTTTTTTTAATAAGGAATTTTGTATTACGTTTTTGCGTAAAGACGTCTTTTATCTTTTTTTGTGTGAACGCTCGATATAGACAGAGAAACGGAGCAACTGTCTGCGGCGCTGCCGCATACTGTTCGCTCGGGACACCCCACGCTTCGCGTGCGGTACCGCCCTCGCGCTTCCGGCTAAAAATGTGCCGCTGGCACATTTTCTTAACGCCGGAACCCTCCCGGGTTCGAATCCCGCAATATAAAAAATCCAGCCCAGCCCCAAAGGGCTGACCTGGATTTTTGGTGGAGATGGCGGGATTCGAACCCGCGTCCGAAAAATCATTCCTTTGACTTTCTCCGGGCGCATCCGCAGATTTTTTCTCCCCCACAAAGCGTCCGGCGGACGACCCTCTGCGGGGCGAGGCCCATTGGCCATGACGGGCTATGAGCCGCTCACCCGTTCATGTTCACCGCAAATCGACGCCCTGTCCGAAGCCGCGGTCCTCTCCGGCAGGACGGCTGCTTAATTAAGCAGCAAGAGCAACTTTAGAGTTGTCGTTTGTTTTAAGGTTTGGAGCTTTTTAGGAAGTTCTCCGCTTCCGCCCGCTTATCAAAGTGCAAATTCCCCGTCGAAATCCTTTCATCCCCGTGAAAGGATGCTATTATCATATGCTCTTTTGCGGAAAAAGTCAAGGGGAAAAGATGGCGCAGGGAGACGGTTTATTTTTTGTTCTCTGTGTATTTTTTCCGTGCGCTGGCTTTTTTTTGCTCTTTTCGTTTTTGCTTCGCTTCCTCCCTTTGCCGGTATTGTCGTTTTTCCATGAGACAGTAAATCAAATAGCTTATATTGATAATAAAAACAAAGGCGCCAATAACGGCAATAAAGATGTTGATCGGACCATACGCCATCCACGCAAAAAAATCACCAACCAATTTTGTCGCGGCGATTATTTTTTTCATACTGCCGAAATACAGCTTTTTACGCATCATAAAATAATCCATTGACAATATGAAATCAATGATAAAGCTGGAAATAAGCATCCCCTTGTTCAGCCGAGAGATATAAAAGAATGCGAGGATGCAGACAAAAACAAAACAGCCGTAAAATATTTTTTTCTTTGTTTGTCTCAGGCTGCGCAGGTTCATAAATAGAATGATAACATCCAAGCCGAGCCATGCGATATGCCCCCAGAACCCGCCTGACAGAAAAAGGGCGCGGAATTCCCAGGCAAAATTTAAGCAGCCGGTGAAATATGGCATACAGACAGCATATTTATCGCGATAACGAATGGATTCAAAGCAAATGAGCAAATAGGTTACGCTCCAAAAGATAAGTCCCGTTGTATCAAGGTAAAAAAATGCGTTTTCGCTCAAGCATAACCCGTCCTTCTCCATGCGAAAGTCTGTCTTTATTCCTTTCCCCGCAGTCCCCGTTCGATGTCCCGTTCGGCGGAGCGCCGGGCGGCGGTTTCGCGCTTGTCATAAAGCTTTTTTCCCTTGCAAAGCCCAACCTGCACCTTTGCTTTGCCGTTTTTGAAATAGACGGAAAGGGGGATGATGGCGTAGCCCTGGGTTTTTTGTAAGCCGAACAGCTTCAGGATTTCTTTTTTGTGCATCAAAAGTCTTCGCTTGCGCAGCGGGTCGCGGTTAAAGATATTGCCGTGGTCGTAGGGGGAAATATGCATTCCGTTGACTATCAGCTCGCCGTCGTCCACACTGCACCAGCTGTCCTTGAGGTTCAGCTTGCCCTGGCGGATGGATTTGACCTCCGTACCCACCAGCTCGATGCCCGCCTCATAGGTCTCGATGATGAAATAGTCGTGATAGGCTTTTTTATTCTGCGCCGCCGTTTTGATGGCAGGATTTTCTTTGCTCATTTCGTTCTCCTTTGCGGCGGACACAGCTTGCCGCCGCTTTAATATTTGTTATGTACATCCTCCGCAAAGCAAAGCAGATCGCGGAAGGTCAGCTCCGTGCCGTCGTCCAGAACGGCTTTTCCCTTCATTTTGCCGAATACCTGGTGCTGGTCGGTGACAATGAGCTTTGCGTCGATTTTCGCCGCCCGGTCAAGGATCGGTTCAAAAATCGCCTCAAATCTGCCGTCGGAGGAATGGATTTCCCAGCGGTCGGTATAGCATTTTCTGCCGAAGTTCGTCGGAATATCAAAATTCACATCGTCGATCTTATGGGCTTTGCCGTCATAAAAAATTACATTTTCCGATGCGGCTGCCGTATAGCCAAAGCCATACCCGAGATTAAAGCCAAAGGGCTTGCCGTTGACAACGCCGTTGCCGGAGCCCCAGTACCAGGTGTTGTCATAGGTCCATACGCCCCGCCCCCAGTCCAGGGTGCCGAAGTTGCGCTCGGGATGGAAGGCATAGCGCTTGCCGTCAAATTCCACCCAGCCGGAGGCGCGCATACAGTTGATCTTCTGGTTGTAATAAAAGGCTTTGGCGTCCTCACTCCAGGGGGTGGCGATGACCATCGAGTCCATCTCCGGCTGCGCAAGGCGGATGTCACAGCGCAGAGCTTTGCCGTCATGGAAATTCAGGAACTCACCGCGGATGATTCGCTCCTTTTGGAATTTGATAAAGGACAGCCCCAGCCGCTTGTCGCCGTACCAGATATTGCCCCGATCGCTGGTTTGGGGCAGATGGAGCCTGCCCAGCGGAAAGGCGTTCAGTACCGTTTCGGTATGCTCCCACGGCGCATCGCCGGAAAAATCCAACAGGCTGACCGACTGTAAGCCGATGTAGCCGTCGTCGGAAATGGTGAAGGCGGCGCCGAAATCATCGCCGAGCACCAGATAATAATCCCATTCCTTCAAGCGCAGCCGGCTGGCTTTGATTTTGGTTTTGTCATAAATCTGCACCAATTTTCGGGACCAGCCCGGTTCCTGCAGACTGCCGTTTTTGTCCAGCAGGGGTTGCTGCCCGGTTACTTCGTGATTTCTTGCCATAAAGATCCCTCCGTTGCGAAATATGCGTTGCTGTTTTTACTCCAGATGAACGGTCGTCGCCGGTGTTTTTCTGCCGTGATTGTAAAATTTCCGGTCCTCCAGCGCCCACTGCCGGGAGGTAAATCCGCCGGTTTCCACCGGAAGCATGGCGTTTTCGATTTCATAGATCCGCGCGTCCAAAAGGTCCAGCTGTGAGAGCACCTCTGCCTCCAGGAATGACGGGCGGACCGCAGCGCCGAATTCCGGCTCGCCGTGATGGGAGAGCAGCATATGCTCCAGCAGCATCATGGTATCCCGATCTGCGCCGATGGCTGTGCCAATACGTTCCACGATCATCGCGCCCATCACCAGATGTCCCAAAAGCTCGCCGGGCACGCTGTAGCCGCTGACCAGCCCCGACGGCGCGACCACAAATTCCTCTGTTTTTGCCACATCATGTAAAATTGCGCCG
The DNA here is from genome assembly GCA_949296825.1 of uncultured Eubacteriales bacterium. Taxonomy (GTDB): domain Bacteria; phylum Bacillota; class Clostridia; order Oscillospirales; family Acutalibacteraceae; genus RGIG2774. Next base: position 16,935 of record CASFQZ010000041.1, on the reverse strand, counting down.
CTGATCAGCAGGTCTTCGTCAATCGTCGGGTAAATCGCGGCGACCGATTGCGCCAGACGGACGATGGAGATCGTATGCAGCAATAGTCCGCCCCGGATGGCGTGGTGCAGCCGATAGGCGGCGGGAAGATCCTTCATTTTCTCGCCGTATTCATCCAGCACCGCCCGGACGATTTTCTGTAAATCCGGATTCCGGATCGCGGCTACGACGGCAAGGAGCTTTTGCATCAGCTCGTCGCTGCTGTAGTCCGCCGACGGCACCAGATCGCCGAGATCCACGCCGTCTCCCGGTGAGACCGGACGGATGCGTTCCACCCGAAACTGGGGCTGACGGTTGTACATCTGCTCCACCCCGCGCACCTTTACAATGGTGTTGGCTTTGATCTCATCGTGGACGCCGGGCTTATAGTCCCAGAGCTTGGCGGAAATTTCGCCGCTTTTATCGGCAAGAACCATGTCCAGATATGCCGCGCCGGTTTTGGAAATTTTTTTGTCGCAGGATTTGACCAGCGCGTACCCTTCCATGGTTCCCAGGGCTTTGTTGATCTCATTGAAATTCATTGGTGATCCTCTCCTTTTTTCTCCGGGGTCGGTTTTTCCTTCCGGAACGAAACAAATTTGCTGACGATGTAGTTGAAAATAATGGTGAAAACAGCGGCGATGATTTTTCGCACATTCAAATTGCCTATGACGCGGTACAAAAGCTCTACCATGCCGAATTCAAACAGCACATAGGAGAGAATGCGCCCGCCGACAAAGGATAAAAACTCTTTGGCGATGCCGCCGGCGGAGCGCTCCTTGCTTTCAAATACCAGAGTTTTATTGGTAATAAAGGCGAATAAAACCGAACCCAACCAGGCGGCAAATTGTGAAACCCATTCCCAGCGAATCGTAATGGAGCCGATATGTCCCAAAACCGTGTTCTGATCGGTGATCAAACCAAAAAGATTGGCGATTACAAAATTGACCGCCGTCGTCATTACGCCAAAAAACAGATAGGTCACAATCTCATAGCTGAGAACCTTCGCAAAAAACGGTTTTTCCATTATTTTTTTTATAAAACCGATGGATACGATCTTATCATACAGCTTACGCATAAATATCCTCTTTCTTCCCGCAAATTAAATCAGTTTATTTTACCATCTTACGGCATTTAATGCAAGGGCTCGTTGCATTTTGTCTTGATTTTTTTATCAAATGCTGTATAATAGAGACATCTTGAACAAAAAGGAGGCAAAAATATGGGTGCCTTTGAGGCAATCAGCGGTTTTGATCTGAAGGTTTTTGAGTGGTTCGAGCAGGTCTTGTGGAATCCGGTGCTGGATTTTATCATGGCGCTGATCTCTTTTCTCGGTGAGGACGGCATTTTATTCATTGCCATTATCGTGGTGCTGCTCTGTTTTAAGAAGACCCGGAAAATCGGCTTGACCATGGGCGCGGCGCTGCTTTTGATGCAGATTCTGAACAATATGATTTTGAAAGAAATCATCGCCCGTCCCCGTCCCTTCCAGTATGAGGGCTATATCGATTTCCATTATCCGGATATTGCCTTTTTCGGAAAAATCCCGACCAGCTCCTCGTTCCCCTCGGGACATACCTCTTCGGCGTTCACCTGTGCGACTGCCATGCTTGCCAACAATAAAAAGGGCGGCATTGTTATGATGGTCTTTGCGGTGCTGATGGGGATTTCCCGCATCTATCTGCATGATCATTATTTCTCCGATGTGCTCTGCGGCATGATCCTCGGCGTTTTGTATGGCGTCGCCGGCTATTTGCTGGGCAAATGGGTCTATGAAAAGGGCAAGGCGCTTTGGGAAAGGAGAAAAGAAAAAAAAGAGTCCGCCCCCGCCGCGTAAAAAAGTTTTTCCCGTCGACGGGATTTGTCAGAAAATGCAGGGACAAGCGTGTATCATGAGGATATCGCTTGTCCTTGTTTTTTATTTTATGTTTGGGAGGTTTTTTTATGCCGGTGCAGCTTACGGCGCAGGGCAAAACGCTTTATGCGCTTTTGTCCGGTGATATCGATCATCACACCGCCCCTGCCTTGCGCGAACAGATTGACAGTGCGGTGACGGAATACCGTCCGCGTTTGCTGCGGTTGGATTTTTCTCTTGTCGGCTTTATGGACAGCTCCGGCGTGGGGCTGGTCATGGGACGCTATCGGCACAACGCCGCCTTTGGCGGCGAGACCGAGGTCTGCGGCTTGTCGCGGTCGGCGGAACGCATTATGAAAATGTCCGGGCTAAATAAAATTGTTTCTTTCCGAAAAACAGCAGAAGGAAGTGAAGGTCATGGAAAAGATCAATGAGTTCCGCATGACGCTGTGGGCGCGCAGTGTCAACGAAGGCTTTTGCCGCGCTGCTGTCGCCGCCTTTGCCGCCCAGGCGGACCCGACGGCGGAGGAGATCAGCGACATCAAAACGGCAGTCAGCGAAGCGGTGACCAATTGTATTGTTCACGCCTACCGTAAGGCGGACGGCAGAATATATTTGTCCTGTCAGCTTTTCCGCGACGGCCGGCTGCGCATCAGCGTGCGGGACGCCGGCTGCGGTATCGCGGATGTTAAAAAAGCCCGGGAGCCGCTGTTTACCACCATGGGCGGCGACCGTTCCGGGCTGGGGTTTTCCGTGATGGAGTCCTTTTCCGATAAGCTGACCGTTCGTTCGCGCGTTGGCAAAGGCACCACCGTCATTTTGGAAAAGCTGATTCGAGGCAGGGCATGATACAGGACAGCGCGCAGCGGGAGCGCCGGATTGAAGAGAACCTCGGTCTGGTCCACGCCTGTGCCCATCGATTGCAGGGCAGGGGCGTGTCGTATGAGGATCTGGTCGGGGCGGGCAGCGTCGGTCTCGTTAAGGCGGCGGACGGCTTTGATCCGACGCTCGGCTATGCCTTTTCGACCTATGCCGTTCCGGTGATCCTGGGGGAAATGCGCCGTCTTCTGCGGGAGGAGAGCGCGGTCAAGGTCAGCCGCACCGCCCGGGAAAAGGCGATGCGCCTTGTCGAGATCCAAAAAGAGCTGCGGTTGCGGGACGGGAAGGAGCCGGCTGTCAGCCAGATTGCCGAAAAAGCGGGGATGGAGCGCAGCGAGGCGGCTGCTTTGCTGTTTGCCGGTCAGCCGCCGCTGCCGTTGGTGACGGTGTATGAGGGGGAGGAGCGGGCGCTGGAGATTCCCTGTGAAAGCGGTGAACAGCCCCTTTTGGAAAAACTGTCGCTGGAAAAGGCGATGGCTCTGCTGCCGGAGCAGGACCGCCTTTTGATTGAATATCGGTATTTCCGGGGCATGACGCAGACCGTCACGGCGGAAAAGCTCGGCATGAGCCAGGTGCAGGTTTCCCGCCGGGAAAAGACAATCCTGCGGACCCTGCGCGGTTATCTAAGTGAGTGAAAGATCGGCTTTGCCGGTCTTTTTTTTGAAAAAAGTCTTGACAAGCGCGCCGCCTTTGCGTATAATAAACGAGCTGTAAAGATAAAATACTTTACAGCAAGGCACAGTGGTGAGAAGATGGCAAAAAATTATGATTACGCCGTTTTGCTGGATTTTTACGGAGATCTGCTGACGGAGAAGCGAAGAGATTTTGTCAATTATTATTATAACGACGATTTGTCGCTGGCGGAGATTGCGGAAAACGAAGGCTTGACCCGCCAGGGGGTGCGCGATACCATTCGCCGCGCCCAGGAGCAGCTGGCGGCTTATGAAGCGCGGCTGCATATGGCGCAGACCTTTCGCACCCTTTCGCAAAAGGCGGCGCTGCTGCTTTCTCTTGCCGACGAAGCGGAGCGCGGCAGCGAAGCGCAGCGAGCCAAAGCGCTGGAACGCATTCGCGCGGCAGCGCTGGAATTACAAAATTTAGGATGATGAGCTATGGCATTTGAAGGGTTATCCGACCGGCTGGAGGAAGCCTTTAAGAAATTAAAAAGCAAAGGCAGCCTGACCGAATCGGATGTGAAGGACGCGATGCGTACCGTTCGCATGGCGCTTTTGGAAGCCGACGTCAGCTATAAGGTTGCCAAGGATTTTACCAGCGCCGTCACCGAAAAAGCCATCGGCGCAAAGGTTATGGAGAGCCTGACGCCCGCCCAGATGGTCATTAAGATCGTCAACGAGGAGCTGACCGCGCTGATGGGCGGCACCGAGGCGCGGCTGGCATATGCGTCTCATCCGCCGACCATCATCATGATGTGCGGCTTGCAGGGCGCCGGTAAAACCACCCCTTGCGCCAAGATCGCCTACCGCCTCAAGCAGCAGGGGCACCGTCCTCTGATGGCGGCTTGCGATATTTACCGTCCCGCCGCCATTAAGCAATTGCAGGTCATCGGCGACGCGGTCGGCGTCCCCGTCTTTGAAATGGGGACCGAAAATCCGGTCACCATCGCCAAAGAGGCGGTGAAGCTCGCAAAGGATAAGGGATACGATTATCTGTTTATCGATACGGCGGGCCGTCTGCATATCGACGAGCAGCTCATGCAGGAGCTGAAAAATATCAAGGCGGAGGTCAAGCCCCACGAGATCCTTCTGGTCGTGGACGCCATGACCGGCCAGGATGCGGTCAATGTGGCGGCGTCCTTCAACGAGGCGTTGGGCATCGATGGTCTGGTGCTGACCAAGCTGGACGGCGATACCAGAGGCGGCGCGGCGCTTTCCGCCCGGGCGGTGACCGGCAAGCCGATCAAATTCGTCGGCGTCGGCGAAAAGCCCGGCGATCTGGACGTGTTCCACCCGGACCGTATGGCGTCCCGGATCCTGGGCATGGGCGATATGCTCTCGCTGATCGAAAAGGCGGAGCAGAGCCTCGACGAAAAAAAAGCTGCCGAGCTGGAAGAAAAGCTGCGTAAAAATAAATTTGATCTCAACGATCTGCTCAGCCAGATGCAGGAGATGCGCAAGCTCGGCTCCATCAAGGATATCCTGTCTATGATCCCCGGCGTCGGCAATAAAATCAAGGATGCGGATATCGACGAGAGCGCCCTGGGCAAAACCGAGGCGATCATTCGCTCCATGACCCCGAAGGAGCGCAGCAATCCGGATATCATCAACCCTTCCCGCAAACGGCGGATTGCGGCAGGCTGCGGGATGCAGGTCGAGGATGTCAACCGGCTCCTTTCTCAATACCGCCAGATGCAGAAAATGTTCAAACAGATGAACAGTAAATCCGCGCGCAAAAAAATGCGCCGCATGGGCGGATATCCCGGCATGATGTAAGATAAACACATGGATTCGACCATGTTTTTATACAAAAAATTTTTTCTATTTCGGAGGAAAACCTTATGGCAGTTAAAATGCGTCTGCGCCGTATGGGCGCAAAGAAAGCTCCTTTCTATCGTATCGTGGTGGCGGATTCCCGCTATCCCAGAGACGGCAGATTTATTGAGGAAATCGGTTATTACAACCCTGTTTCTGATCCCGTCCAGGTAAAGATCGACGCAGAAAAAGCGAAAAAATGGCTTGCCAACGGCGCTCAGCCCACCGACACCGTCAAATCGCTTTTGAAGAAAAACGGCGTCATCGAATAAAGCCCGGCGCCTTGGAAAGCGCTGCAATTTGAAAAGGAGAAACCAGAATGCAGGAATTGCTTCTTGAAATGGCAAAGGGTCTTGTCGAGCAGCCGGACGCGGTTTCGGTCAGCATGGACGAGCCGGATGCCGAGGGCGTGACGACGTATCATCTGCATGTCGCTCCCGATGATATGGGGCGCGTGATTGGCAAGCACGGTAAAATCGCGAAAGCCTTGCGTGTCGTGATGAAAGCCACCGCCACCAGAAACGGCGAGAAAATTCAGGTCGAGATCGACTGATTCGCCGTATTTATCGAAAGAAAAACAAAGGAAATGAGCCGGCGGAAATCTTCCGTCCGGCTCATTTTTTGAGAAATGGATGAAAAAACGGCGGCTCAGGCGTTCTTGGCGGAGGTCTGCGCCCTTTCTTTTTTTGTCAGCCGATCCGGCAGCAGGTTTTCCTTGCGCAGGATCGTAAACAGCGGGAAGTAGAGCACCAGGCTGACCACGCTGTTGATGCCGCCCTTCAGCAGATTAAAGGGCAGAATGGTCGGCAGCAGCATATCCTTGACCGCCTGAACCGGCGTGCCCATAAAGATCGGGGTAAAAATCAGATTCATCACGCACATCAGCGCCGCCATGACCAGCGTGCCGGCAATATGCCCGGGCAGGACGTGACGGAAGTCGCGGTGATGGCGGGTAATCAACCCCAGCGCGATGACAAAGGCGCCGGTGGCGACGATATGCATCACAATGCCGATCCAGCCGCTGCCGGCGCTGACGGTGATGCCCTGAATGATGGAGATCACGGCAAGCACCAGAAGCCCCGAGGGAATGTCAAAGAACAGCGTCGCCAAAAAGACCGGCACATCCGCCATATCGTATTCCAGAAATGCGGCGGAGGGGAAGAGCGGGAAGCGCACCACTGCCATCAGCACCAGACCAATGGCGCTCAGCAGTGCGAGGGTTACCGGTTTCAGGATTTTGTAAAACCGGGCGGAACGGGTTTTTGTCATTTCGATCACCTTTCTTTTTCGGGGACGAAAAAGAAAAATCCCGCACCATCGGTACGGGACCATGAATTCTCGAAAAAAGGGGAAGCGCGGCTTCCCGGATCTGGTTGAATTCATCTTCTCTCATCCGGACTGTAACCGTCGGTAGGGGAATTTCACCCCTTCGGCACTTTGAGAAAAAGCGCTCGCAGACTTTGACTGCCGGTAGGGAATTGCACCCTGCCCCGAAGATTGATTTGCTCCTTTATTATAACGCCGTGCCGCGAAATGTCAAGAGGGAATACGGCAATTTTTCAAAAAAAGACGGACCGCTGGCCGTCTTTGTTCTTTTTGAATAGACAATCCGTCAAAAGCCGATAAAAACTTGTTGATTTTGCTCTAATTCTATGCTATGATTATGGTGTCGATCATTTTTCAGGGAGGTTTTTTATGTTTGATCAACGCAGGGCGGGGGTACTGATGCATATCAGCTCGCTGCCTTCGGATTACGGCATCGGCGTGTTTGACCGGCATTGCCGTGATTTTGCCGACGCTCTTTGCGTGATGGGGTTTCATTATTGGCAGGTTCTGCCCTTCCAGCCGGTGGACGATGCCGGCTCACCCTATTGCAGCGCATCCGCCTTTGCCGGAAATCTCTTGTTTATCGACCCCGAGGGGGTGCGCCGCCTGGGGCTCTGTGACGAAAGGGATGTGCTGGAAAATAAATATCCCGGTACGCCGTATACCGCCGATTATGCCTTCGCCGCCAAAAAGCGGATGGCGCTTTTGCGTAAGGCATTCTCCCGTGCCGACAGGGCGCTTTTGCAAAAGGTTGAGCGCTTTGCCGCCGAGCAGCAATGGCTGAACGATTACGCCGATTATATGGCGCTCAAGGAGGCAAACGGCGGCAAGCCCTGGTGGGAGTGGCGTGAAAGTCAGGCGGATTATACGCGCTTTCTTGCGGAAGAAAAGGCGGGATTTGCGCAGGAAGCCGCCTTTTGGAAATTCTGTCAGTATCTGTTCTTTACCCAGTGGCAGCAGGTGAAAGCCTATATCAACAGCAAGGGCATTGCCGTGATCGGCGATATGCCGATGTATGTCGCCATGGACAGTGCCGATGTCTGGGCGGGGATTGAAAATTTTGAAATCGATCCCAAAACCCGTAAGCCGCAAAAAGTGGCAGGCGTCCCGCCCGATTATTTTAGCGAAGACGGGCAGCTCTGGGGCAATCCGCTTTATCGCTGGGCGCAGATGGAAAAGGACGGCTACCGCTGGTGGCTTCAGCGGATCGGCGTCGCCTTTACCTTATATGACGCGGTGCGCATCGATCATTTCCGCGCCTTTGCCTCCTATTGGGCGGTGCCCGCCGACAGCAAAACCGCCAAGACCGGTCAGTGGCAGAAAGGTCCGGGGATGTCGCTGTTCCGCCGGGTCTTTGATAAATTTCCCAACGCGCCGATCATCGCCGAGGATCTCGGCGTGTTTGGCGAGGACGTGGTAGAGCTTTTGCGGGATACCGGGTTCCCGGGGATGAAGGTCGTGCAGTTCGGCTTTGATCCCGGCGCGGATTCTCTGCATCTGGCGCATCATGTTTTGCCCAATTCCCTTTATTATGTCGGTACCCATGACAACAACACCCTTTTGGGCTGGCTTTGGGAAGCCAGTGAAAGCGAGCGCCGCTTTGCCCTTTCCTATGTTGGCTTTGACGGCGACAACTGGGGCGACGGCGGGTATAGAGCGCCCGCCTGCCGCAAGGTGATTGAAACGGTCTGGCGCAGCGCCGCCAATACGGTGATCATTGCTTTTCAGGATCTTTGCGGCTTCGGCGCGGACGCCCGGATGAACATCCCCGGCGTGCCCGAAAAAAATTGGCGGTTCCGTACCACACAGGAAACCATCGACGGCATCGACCAATCCTATTTTCAGCGGATCAATGCCTTGTACCGGCGGGTATATCCGCTGCAGAAATAAAACCTGATGAAAGACTGAAACACCCGTTCCTCCAAAAAAGGAACGGGTGTTTTTCTTCCCTTGGGCTTAGACCGTGGTCTCGGGCGCCGTGGTCTCCGGCGCTGCGGTGGTCGGGGGATTCATGATATCATCCCAATCGGAATAATCACCGCTGCCTGCCTGGTTGATAAATCTCAGCAAGATCTTTTCGACCATGTGAATGACGTAAAGAAGATAAGTCAAAATCAGGTTCAAATTCATAAAAGCACCTCTTTTCCGTTGTTTTTACCAGATTCAGTGTATCACAAAACGTCCGCTGCCGCAAGTCTTCGACATAAAAAAGTCAAAAATTTAACGAACGGTTACATTTTCGGCAAACGAACGCATACATTTTTCCTATGTCTTGCGGTCATACTATCGTAAGATGAAAAAACGCGAGGTGGCGGTATGAAGATCGAAACACAGGTCAAGCGGGCATTTTCCGCGCTGGCGCAGTTCGGTGAAAAGCAGGAGACGGCGGCAGATTGCGCACGGACGATCCGCCGGGAATGCCGGATGCTTTTGTCGCCTCCGCCTTCGTTTTGCTCTTTTGCAAAAACAGAGGACTTTTCTTCGTTGCTCAACCGACTGGAGACGGCGCTGCCGGACGGCGTTTTGCCTGCCTATGATGATTTCCTGTCCCGTTGGCAGAGCAGTCTTTCCATTGAGCAGGCGGCGCAGTTCCGTCTGACGCTGCTGTTTTTTTTGCTCAATAAAGCTTCGCAGGCGGCAAAAGCGGAAAAAGAAGAGGCGCTGCGCGCCGTCACCCGATCATTTTTTACCGGCAAGGACTATTGCTTCCCCGATTTGACCGAAAAGCTCTGTGCCGCCGCCCGAATCCTTGCGGGGGAAGAAGCGGGGATTTATGCCAACATGTCCGATGATACCAGAATGGAATATTTGCGGGTCCTTGCGCGGGAAGCGAAAAAAAGCGGCGTCCCTCAGGCGGATTTCGCTCAGGCGCTGGTGAAAAAGGCGAACCGTGCCGGGAAGCACTGCGGGTTTTTTCTGCCCCTGCGAAAAAATCGAAGCAGAGAAGGGATTGCCCGTATTCTCTGCACCTATGCGCTGAGTGGGGCGCTCTGTCTTGCGCTGGGCGTTTTTCTGGAAAGCGCGGCTGCCGGCATATTGCTTTTTTTGCCGGTCCTGAAAATTTTATGGAGTCTGACCTGCCGTGCCGCCGCGTCCAGCGGAAAACCCATGGCGATTTTGCGCATGGATCCGGAAAAATTACCGAAGAACTGCGGTGCGGTTGTGGCGATTTCCACGGTGCTGCCTGCCGCGTCGCAGCTGGCGGCACTGGAGGATCATCTGACCTCTCTTTATTTATCCAATCAAAAAAGCATCGCCGCGCTTTGCCTATTGGCGGATCATGCTCCCGCCGCCGCGCCGGAAACGCCGTCGGACCGCGCCGATACGGAGGCGTGTTGTCGGATGATCGACCGGCTGAACGGGCGATTCGGCGGAAAATTCGTCCTGTGCCTGCGCCCCAGAGCCTATTCCCGAACCGAAGGCGAATATATCGGAAAAGAAAGAAAACGCGGTGCGGTGCTGGCGCTGACGGAGTATATGACCACCGGAAAAAGCCTTTTTTCGGTGATGCACGGCGATGTGGGAGCGCTGTCTTCCTCGGAGCTTGTCATGCTGCTGGACAGTGATACGCTGTTGTCTTACGACTCGCTGAAAGGGGCGTTGGCGGCTGCGCTGCATCCGTTAAACCAGCCGGTGACGGATCCGCTGACCGATACGGTCGTGAGCGGTTATGGTATTTTTGCGCCGGCGGCGGCGCCATCGGTTCACGGCTTTTCCGCGACGCGGTTTTCCCGGGATTTGTGCCGCAGCGGCGGCGTTTCCTCGTATGATCGGACCAGTCACGATTTTTACAGCGATTATTTCGGTGACGGGATTTTTTGCGGCAAGGGACTGATCCACGCGCCGGTCTTTTTTCATTTGCTGAGCGATCGCTTCCGGGAAGAAAAAATGCTGAGCCATGATGTCGCGGAGGGACTGGTTCTGCGCGTCCTGTCCCTGACCGATATGACGGTGACCGATGATTTTCCCAAAAGCGAAGGGGCTTATTTGAAGCGCGCCCATCGCTGGACGCGGGGCGATATACAAAATTTACCGCTGCTGGGATATAAGGTTTGGACGTTCGGCAAAAAGGTAAAATCCCCCTTTTCCTTTGCTGCCCGCTATAAGCTGCTGGATAATGTGCGCCGCGCCGTAACGGCTGCCGCTTTGCCGGTCCATATCCTGCTTTCTCTTTTTTTGGGCGAGCCGGCAATGACGGCGGTGGTGCTTCTTTGTCTGCTTGCGGCGGGATTTGAGGATTGGATGGCGGGATTTTCGGCGCTTTGGCGCGGCGGGCTGCGCGCGCTCTCCGGATTATATAAGGCGGATGCGGTGCCGGACGCGCTTTCTGCGTGGAATCGCGCATTCCTTGCCGCCGCGCGGCTGGCGGCAGACGGTTTTTGTGCGCTGGACGCGGTGATCCGCTCTCTCTGGCGAATGACCGTTTCCGGCAGGCATTTGCTGGCGTGGGTGCCCGCCGCCTCGGCAGAGCAGGGCAAGAACGCGGTGAGCGCATGGCTCCCGCTGATTCTCGGAACGGCAGCAATCCTTTTTCTTTCCGGCAGACCGATCGCGATTCTCTGCGGCTTGCTGTTTTTGTTTGACCTGATCTATGGGCGTCTGTCCGCCCGTCCTTTGCCGAGCGGCAAACCAAAGCTTTCCGCGCGTGACCGCAGTTTTTTACAGCGGGAATGCGGCGCGATCTGGCAGTATTTTTCCGATACCCAAAAGGCTGAATATCATTTCCTGCCGCCGGATAATATCAGCATTTCCCCTCTGCCCGAAACAGCGCTGCGCACCTCGCCGACCAATATCGGGCTTGCGCTCTGCGCCTTTCTGGCGGCGCGGGATCTGGGCTATCTGGACAGCGCAGAATTGTATGATGCTCTGGACAATGCGGTGAGCAGCGTAGAAAAACTGGAAAAATGGCATGGCAATTTGCTGAACTGGTATGATATCGTGACCTTGCAGCCGCTGTCGCCCGCCTATGCGTCCTTTGTGGACTGCGGCAATTTTTTGTGCTGCATCACTGCCCTTGGGGAAGGACTGCTGGAATATATCGCCGAAGAGCCGCGGCTGAGCGAGATTGTCGTTCGCCTGCGGACACTGCGGCGGGAAAGCGACCTTTCGGTCTTTTACAATCGGAGCCGCCGGTTGTTTGCCATCGGCTATGACTGCGAAAAGGAAGAGCTTTCCGACTCCTATTATGATCTTCTGATGAGCGAAGCGCGGATGGCAAGCTTCCTGGCGGTGGCGGATGGCTTTGCCGGGCAGGAGCATTGGGCGGCGCTGGCGCGTACCGCCGCCAAAAACGGCAGATTTTCCGGCGCCCTCTCCTGGTCCGGGACGATGTTTGAATATTTTATGCCCTATCTGTTCATTCCCTCAGAGAAAAATACACTGACGGATGAAAGTCTTTGGTTCTGTCTGAAAAGCCAGATGAAATATGCGGCAAAGCACCATATTCCCTGGGGAATTTCGGAAAGCTGCATCTTCGCCTTTAACGAAAATATGAATTATCATTACCGGGCGAACGGCGTGCCGCAGACCGCGCTGCGGTATTTTGAGCGGGAGGATCTGACCGTCGCGCCGTACGCGGTTTTTCTGACCGTTCCGTTTTTGCCGGCGGAAAGCTGCGCTAACCTGCGGCGGCTGGAAAAATATCCGATCAAGGGAAAATACGGCTTTTTTGAGGCGCTGGATTTTACGCCGGGGCGCACCTGCGCCGGTCAGGGGACGCCGGTTCGCTGCTTTATGGTTCATCATCTGGGCATGAGCCTTTTGGCGGCGGAAAACGCGCTGCACGGCATGGTCTGGCAGCGGCGTTTTATGCGCGATGTCAATACCCGCGCAGCCTATTCGCTTTTGCTGGAGCGGGTGCCGACCGAAAGTCTTTTTGCGCCGCCGACACCGAAAAGCAGGCAGGAAAACGAAAAGGAATTCCGGCGGGGCAGAAAATCCGCGGAGGAAGCGTCGGCGGTCTATGTGGCTTCCGACCTGTCGGCGGCGCTGCACCGAAGCGGAAATATGGCGCTGCGGCGCGGGAAGCTCGCGATATTCCGGGATCCGGCGTCTCTGGCGGCGCCGGGCGGATTATTTGCCGCCCTCTGGGACGGCGAGCGCGCCTATTCCTTTTGTGAGGCGCTCGGTCCGACGGACGGAATCTATTCGGTGCGTTTTCGCGGCGGAGCGGCGGAATACACGGCGCGCTATCGCCCCTGGCGGCTGGAAACAACGATCCGCTTCCACCGGGAACTCCCCTGCCTTGCGATCACCTATCGGCTGCGCAATCTGACAAATCGTGAAAAGGAGGGCGCTTTGCTGTTTTACGGGGAGCCGTCGCTGGCGCCGCCGTCGGAGGAGCGGGCACACCGCGTGTTTTCAAAGCTTTTTATTCAAAGCAAAAAAACAAAGGACGGTACGCTGCTTTTTTCCCGGGCAAGGGGCGGCGGAGAAGGCGCATTGGCAATCGGAATGCCGGACGCGGCGTTTTCTTTTACGACCGACCGGGAAGAGGTGCTGAAGCCGGAGGGCGGGATCCGCTCGCTTTTTATGCGGGATATTCTGCCCGGCGGCAGAGTGGGGGCGGTGGACTGCTGTATCTATGGGCGAAGGACGTTCCGGCTCGGTGCGAAAAAGGAGCGGACCTTTACGCTGTATCTCAGCGCCGCCGGTACGCCGCAGGAGGCGCTGGCGCAGCTGTCGGTGCTGCGGGATCGGGGATTTGCCGCTTCGGAAAATTGCCGTCTGTTTGCCGCCGCACCCCAGCGGGCGGCCGCCGCATCATCGCTTTTGGGGGAAACGGTCTTTGCCGAAACGCCCTGTCGAAAGAAAAATAAAGCCGAAAGCGACCAGGGGGTGCAGGCGCTTTGGGCGGCGGGGATTTCCGGCGACGTGCCGGTTGTGCTGTTTGATTGCGGCAATGACCCGCCTGCGTCAGCCTGGGATTTTGCGGTGACGGCGGCGGCGCTGAACGGACGGGGGTTCCGGCTGGATCTGGCGGTGCTGCACGAAAAATGCCGCCGGGCGGAAACCTCCCGCTTTTCGCGGTTTTCCGGCGGCGGGGTGCATTTGCTTTGCCGGTCGGAAGCGGAAGCCGGAACGCTGTCGCTGCTGCCGGCGGTGGCAGCGGCGGTTTATCCGAGCGGCGAGAGCGGGCAAAAGCCAAAGCCCCTTCCGCTGCTTGCTGCCGAAGCCGATGTGCCGGACGGGATAAAGAGCCGCGCAGCGCCGGACGGCTTCTTTACGGCGGTGCATCCGCCGGTTCCCTGGTGCCGGACGCTGGCAAACCGGGTGTTCGGTTGTCTTTTGAGCGACCGCTCGCTGGGCTTTACCTGGGCGCTGAATGCGGCGGAAAATAAGCTGACCCCCTGGATCAACGACCCCTGCAGCGATGAGGCGGGGGAGTTGCTGACCGTGGAAGAAGGGGGACAGCACTATGATCTGATCGCAGCCTCCGCTGCCTTTCTGGGCAGGACACAGGTGCGGTACCGGAGCCGGTGCGCAGGCTGCCTTTTTACGGTGCAGGTAAGCGTGCCCGCCAAGGGCATGAAAAAAATTCTTCGGGTTACGGTGCGCAACGCTTCCTCGGAACGCCGAAGCGGACAGCTCAGCTATACGGTTTGCCCGCTGCTGGGCAGGGACCCTTCCTATGCCCGCACCGTCCGGCGGCAGATATCGGACCACGGCGTTCTGTTTGAAAATCCCTATCAGAAGGATTTTACCGGCGTACTGCTTCTCACTGCGCCCGGCGCCATATACCGTCCGGCGCCGCTTTTTGCCAAAAACGCATCCATGCCGGATGGCGTCAGCGCGGTTTTATCCTACGCGCTGGCGCCGAATGAAAGCTGGGAGGGCGAATATATCCTCTCCTATGGCGTAACAGCGGAAGCTGCGCTGCAAACGGCGGCGCTGTCCCTGCCGGACCCGGAGGAGCCGGCGCTGCCCGCCGTGTCCCTGCTGCCGGTGCGGTCGGAGCTTCTGCCGGATCTGTATGCGCAGACGCTGTTTACCCGCGTGTTTGCCCGCTGCGGCTTTTACCAATGCGGCGGCGCCTACGGTTGTCGGGACCAATTGCAGGATTGCCTGAATCTGCTGTCCGTCCGCCCGGCGCTTTTGAAAGAGCAGATTCTGCGCACAGCCGCCTGTCAATTTCCCCAGGGAGATGCGCTGCATTGGTGGCATGGGCTGCTGCCGAACGGAAAAAGCGCCAGGCGGGGGGTGCGCACCCGCTGCTGCGATGATTTTTTGTGGCTGCCGCTGGCGGCGTCGATTTATGTCAAGCAGACCGGCGACAGGGCGGTTTTACAGAAAGAAATCCCCTTCGCCGCCGGGGAATTGCTGCGGGACGGAGAAAAGGACCGGTATTTTACCGTGGAGGCGTCGCCGGAAAAAGCGAGCCTTTGGGCGCATTGCCTGCGGGCAATGGAAAGAGCCGACCGGCGCGGCGTCCACGGTCTGCTGCTGATCGGCGGCGGGGACTGGAACGATTCCTTTGATGAGATCGGCGCCGGCGGCGAAAGCGTCTGGTTGACGATGTTTTATCTGCTGTGTCTGAAGCATATGCTGCCCCTTTGCGAGGAAAGGGGAGACGACGCGCGCTCGCAGATGTTCCGCGAGCGGATCACGGAGCTGACCGACGCGCTGGAAAAAAACGCCTGGGCAGGCGACCGGTATCTGCGGGCGTTTTACCCGGACGGAACCGCCCTGGGCGGGGAAGAGAGCGAGGCGTGCCGGATTGATCTTTTGCCTCAGAGCTTTGCGGTGCTGGCGGGCTTGCCCGATCGGGAAAGGCGAAAAATCGCGCTGAAAACGGCGTGGGACCATCTGTATGACACGCAGCACCGGCTGCTTCGGCTGCTGGACCCGCCCTTTACCCGCCAGGGGCGGCGCACCGGCTATGTCAACGATTATCCGCCCGGGGTGCGGGAGAACGGTGGGCAGTATACCCATGCCGCCGTTTGGTTTTTGCGCGCGCTGCTGAAAGAGGGGATGACGCAGGAGGCAAAAGAACTGCTGTCAGCGCTGGACCCGATGCTGCGCTTGCGGGAGGACGGTACGACCGGGCTGTATCAAAAAGAGCCCTATGCCCTCTGCGGTGATGTGTATTCGCTGAAAGGCTACGAGGGGCGCGGCGGCTGGAGCCTGTATACCGGCGCGGCGGGCTGGCTGTTTTCCACCCTATGCGCCTATGGCATCCCCGGCGAAACGGATCCGATCTTTTCCGACGAAGCGCTGCGGGAGCCTTCCGAATAAAAAGACAGCGCCCCTTTTACGGGGCGCTGACGATGGTATCATTCCGCCGGTGCCGCTTCCTCCGGCAGAACCGCTTCCGGTTCCTTTGGCAGACTTGTCTCCGGCGGCGCCGGTTCGCTTGTCAAAGGGGGAACGGGCTCCGCCGGGGCGGGCGTTTTCTTTGATGCGGCTTCCTGCTTGGCAGCGGCGACGCAGGCTGCCAAAGCCGTTGTCAGACCGATGGCGGTCATCGCCGTGCGTTTTTTGCCGTCAAACAGCGATCCGATTGCTGTAATCGCCATGGAAACCATCAATAAAATGGCGGGTACTCCGTTCATCAAACCACATCCTTCCCTTTCAGTATAGCATATGTCTGCCGGTTTGAAAAGACGAAAACCAATTTTTTTCGTCTGTTTTCGCGCCCAAAGGGGAAGGAGCGATGAATCAGGTCAGATAACCGATATAATGCGCCAGATGGACGAAGAAGTGGACAATGGTGTAGATAAAACCAACAAAGGGCACATCCTTGTTTTCTTCGTAGGTATCGCACATCTTGCAGCGGAAGGTGTCGAAGGTATAGCCTTCCGGGGGCTCAACGCGGGCGCCGCAGCCTCTGTCGCAGAAACCGTCGCGGTCCTCGTCCACATGCCCCAGCGGCGCAATAAGACGATCGTCCAATTTCTTGCCGCAAAGCTCGCAATAGCGGAATTCGCTGCCGGGGATCAGGCAGGTCGGCTCAAACACGCAGACCCACGCGCCGGGCTGATGGGCGGCGGCTTTGATCACGGTCTGTTCTTTCAGAATCACGCCGCAGACCGCGCACTTCTCGCCGTCGGTCAAGCCGTCCTTCTCCCCGCAGACCGGTTTTACGCCGGGGATAACCTCGGGGGTGTGTCCCTTGGCGGGGATGGTTTCCTGCGCTTTCAACATCTTCCCGCAGACAGAGCACTGACTGCCATCGGTCAGACCGTCTTCGGTGCAGGTCGCCGCCTTGCCGGGGATCACTTCCGGGGTATGCCCAATCGGCTCAATGTTCCGAACCTCCACATGGGACGGATCGTTGGCGCAAATTCGCTTCTCCAAGCCCTTTCCTTCGCAGGTAGGTGCGGCAACAACAAGCCATTCGCCATAAGCGTGCCCGGTGGCGGGAATCAC
>CASFQZ010000040.1 GCA_949296825.1 uncultured Eubacteriales bacterium | reverse complement strand
AACCGCAAGTCCGAAAACAGATTCGATATTACAGAGCTTCTACAATGGCTTTGGTGTCCCGGGCAATCAGAAGCTCCTCGTTGGTCGGGATGACAAATACGCGGACTGCGGAGTCCGGTGCAGAGATCTCGCCCTCCTTACCCTTGCGGGTCGCCTGATTTGCTTCATCGTTCAGTTTGATACCCAGATATGACATTTTCAGACAGATATCCCGACGCATATCTTCGGTGTTTTCGCCCAGCCCGCCGGTAAAGACGATGGCGTCAACGCCGTCCATGGCGGCGACATATCCGCCGATGACCTTGCGGATCTCATACCACTGCATGTCGCGGGCGAGCTTTGCGCGCTTCTGGAGGGGATGGGCTGGGTCAGCGGCAACGGCTTTCACCTCGCGGTCGTCGCTGGATACGCCGGAGATTCCCAATACGCCGGATTTTTTGTTCAGAATCTCGCTCATTTCATCCGGTGAAACATCCAGTTTCTTTTCCAGGTACAGGATGGCGGACGGATCGACCGCGCCGCAGCGGGTGCCCATGGCAAAGCCGTCCAGCGGCGTCAGACCCATGGAGGTGTCGATGACCTTGCCGTCTTTTATGGCAGTGATGGAAGCGCCGTTGCCGATGTGGCAGGTAATCAGTTTGAAATCCTTCAGCTCCTTGCCCATCAGCTGCGCGCAGCGGGCGCTGACAAAACGGTGCGAGGTCCCATGAAAGCCGTAGCGGCGGACGTGGTATTTTTCGTAATATTCATAGGGCAGGGGGAACATATACGCTTCGGGCGGCATGGTGCTGTGAAAGGCATTGTCAAAAACCGCAACCTCCGGTACATCTTTGCCGAATACCTCCTGGCAGGCGCGGATGCCCTGCAGGTGGGCGCCGTTGTGCAGCGGGGCAAGATCGATGATGGATTCAATGCCGTCCGTGACCGATTTGTCAATCAGAATGCTCTTGTTGAACAGCGAGCCGCCTTGGACAATGCGGTGTCCAATGGCGGAAATTTCTCGAATATCATCAATTACCTTGGTGTCACCGGTGGTCAATGTTTCTGTAACCACATGGAACGCCTCGGTGTGGTTCCCCATGGGAACGGCACGGTCGGCGAATTTTTGTCCGTTGGTGCTTCCGCCGATGAAACTGCCGGGAAGACCGATTTTTTCACAATTCCCTTTTGCGAGGCAGGTTTCACTGTCCATGTCGATCAGCTGATATTTCAGCGATGAGCTTCCGGCGTTGATAACCAA
The DNA here is from genome assembly GCA_949296825.1 of uncultured Eubacteriales bacterium. GTDB lineage: Bacteria > Bacillota > Clostridia > Oscillospirales > Acutalibacteraceae > RGIG2774. The sequence continues at coordinate 12,190 of CASFQZ010000040.1, read as the reverse complement.
TACTTTCATTCTTTTACCATCCTTTTGAAAAATAACTTGAAAAAGGGTCCAACCTTTTATATTATATACATAGTGCGATTTGTTTGCAAGTATTTTTGAAGGGTTTTTGAACGCGTTGAAGATATTTTTTACTGCTGCCGAATATAACCCCTTTCACAGTGGACACCAATACCATATCGAAGCGCAGCGCCGGGCAGGCGCGACCCATGTGGTTGCTGTCATGAGCGGGAATTACGTACAGCGGGGCGAACCGGCGCTTTTTGACTCGTTCCTGCGCGCCGAGGCGGCGGTGCGCGGCGGCGCGGATCTGGTGCTCAGTCTCCCTTTGCCCTGGGCAGTGGCACCGGCGGAGCGATTTGCCTTCGGTGCCGCTTATCTTGCGGTGAAGAGCGGTGTTTGCGACGTCTTTTCTTTTGGATGTGAAAGCGAGGAGCCGGCGCTTTTGACACAAACCGCTCGGCTTTTATCGCAGATGGATTCCCAGCTGCGTCCGGCGGCAGCAAAGAGGGAAAATCAGTCTTATCCCGCACTGCTTTCGTCGCTGCTGCCGGCGCCTTGCGCTAAGATACTCGAGCAGCCAAACAATGTGCTCGGTGTTGCATATATCCGGAGCCTGGAAGCGCTGGGCTTTTCCGGCGAAATTTTGCCGGTTCGTCGTACCTGTGCCCACGACGGCGCCGTGCCCGAGGGCGCATTTGCCGGGGCGTCTTATCTGCGCGGGCAGATCAGAGAGGGAAAGCAAGTGAATTCCTTTATTCCTGATCCGGTACAGCCCTTGGTTTCCCGGGCAATTGCGGCGGGGCGCTTTACCGGTGTGCCGGAAAAATGGCAGCGTCAGCTTCTCGCCGTGCTGCGGCTGAAGGAACGGGATGATTTTGCTAATCTTCCTTTTGCGGGGGGCGGCTTGGAGGACCGTTTTTATCAAGCGGTCCGGAAGGCGCGTGATTTGAACGAGCTGTACGCCGCCGTAAAAACGAAGCGCTTTACCCATGCTTCGGTGCGTCGCCTTTGCCTTCATGCCGCCCTTGGCGTAACGGAAGATATCTGCCGCGCTGCGCCGCCTTACCTGCGGGTCATGGCAGTGGGAAAAGGCGGCAATGAAATTCTGCGCCAAATGCGGGGAAAAGCCGGGTTGCCGGTGATCCAGAGGAAAGCAGATGTGGCGAAGCTTGATTTCTTCGTTCAAAAGGTGTATGCTTTAGAGTGCAGAGGAACGGATTTTTATCATACGCTGACCGAATGCGTGCGCCCCTGTGGCACGGAAATGACAGATCAGATATTCCGGATCGGAGAAAAGGAATGAGTAAGGTTTTGGTGATCGGCGGAGGTGCCGCCGGTATGATGGCGGCAATTACTGCCGCAAAAAACGGACATCGTGTGACACTGTTAGAGCGCAATGACCGCCCCGGACGAAAATTGATGATTACGGGCAAGGGTAGATGCAATGTAACGAACAACTGCCATCTGATCAATGAGATAATTGAAAATATACCGGTCAATGGCAGATTTCTTTTTGGCGCGTTTTCCCGCTTTATGCCGTCGGATACGATGGATTTCTTTGAAAATGCCGGAGTCCCGCTGAAAATCGAACGGGGCGAGCGGGTTTTTCCTTGCAGTGACAAAGCGGTTGATATTGTAGACGCGTTGGTGGCAGCCCTGAAAAAAGAAAAAGTGCGCCTCCAAAAGGGCAGAGCCGTCTCTCTTCGCTGCGAGGGAAACAGGGCAGTGGCGCTGCTGTGTGAGGACGGTAAGGAACTGACATTTGACGCTTGCATTATTGCAACCGGCGGTATGTCGTATCCCGGTACCGGCTCTACTGGTGACGGCTATGCTTTGGCAAGAGACGCGGGGCATGCCATTGTCCCGCTGAAGCCATCGCTGATTCCCCTGACGCTGTCGGGGACGCAATATAAAGATTTGCAGGGGCTCAGCCTGCGCAATGTGGCGATTCAAATTATAGAAAAAGAGACCGGCAGGGTAAAATATGAGGATTTTGGCGAGATGCTTTTTACCCATTTTGGCGCGTCCGGACCGGTGATCCTCAGCGCATCTGCCCATTTACGGGATATTACGCCGGAAGCATATCAGTTGTCGATTGACTTAAAACCGGCGCTCAGCGAAGAAAAATTGGACGCTCGTCTGGTTCGCGAAACGGCGGAGCAGCACAATAAAAGTATGTCTAATGTGATGGCGTCGCTGGTGCCTCGGGCATTGATTTCCGTTATTCTGGAGAACGCCGGTGTTTCTGGCGAGATAAAAGCCAATCAGCTCACCAGAGCCATGCGCGCCGAGATCGGTTTAGCATTGAAGCATCTGACTTTTAATATCACCGGGACCAGACCCATTGAGGAAGCCATTGTTACCTCCGGCGGGGTTAGTGTTCGGGAAATTGATCCGAAAACCATGCGTTCCAAACTGTGCGTAAATTTGTATTTTGCCGGCGAGGTGATGGATGTGGATGCCTATACCGGCGGCTTTAATTTGCAGATTGCCTTTTCCACCGGCTACTGCGCGGGCTGCAGCGTGGAATAAGAGAAAAAGGAGCTTTTTTATGATTCATATTGCTATTGACGGTCCCTCCGGCGCGGGAAAAAGCACCATTGCCCGCCTTGTTGCATCGCGGCTGGGATATATGTATATCGACACCGGCGCGCTGTATCGATCGGTCGGCGTTTCGGCGCTCAAACGCGGTTTTGATCCGGCGGATGCGCAAAAGGTTGAACAGATGCTTCCTTCTATTCGCGTTACCCTTGGCTTTGTAGATGGCATCCAGCATGTATATGTCAACGAAGAAGATGTTTCTGAGCAGATTCGTCTGCCGGAAGCCTCCATGGCGGCGTCCGCCGTTTCCGCCCTGCCTGCCGTGCGGCGGTTCCTGTTCGGCTTGCAGCGGGATCTGGCTGCGGCGCATAATTGTGTGATGGACGGCAGGGACATCGGCACGGTCGTTCTTCCCGACGCGGAAGTGAAAATCTTTTTGACCGCATCTCCCGAGGTTCGAGCACGCCGCCGTTATCTTGAATTGACGCAAAAGGGCAACGCGGTCGATTTTGACCAGCTGCTTCAGGAAATTATTCAGCGGGATTATAACGATTCTCACCGCGCCGTTGCTCCCCTGAAAAAGGCGGAGGACTCCGTTGAAATTGACAGCTCAGACATGAGCCTGGAAGAAGTAACGCAGCGGATTCTTGCGATTGTCCGCGCGAGATGCGGAGGAACGAAATGAACATAACCGTTGCCAAAACCGCCGGATTTTGCTTTGGTGTGGATCGCGCCGTCAAAATGGTAGAATCCCTTTTGGCGGAAGGCAAAAAAGTCTGCACCCTTGGACCGCTGATTCACAATCCGGGATTTATTGCGGATCTGCAAAAACGAGGGGTTGTCATTGCTTCTTCTCCCGAGGAGATCCCGAGCGCCTGCACTCTGGTAATCCGAACCCACGGTGTTTCCCGGGATGTGCGTGTAAAGATTGACACCATCGGCTGTGAGATTGTGGATGCAACCTGCCCCTTCGTGAAAAAAATTCAACAGATTGCCGATCGCGAAACTGCCGGCGGCGCAATCGCCCTGATCGCCGGTGATCCCCTGCATCCGGAGGTGGTCGGCATCCGGAGTTATTGCCATGGTTTGTCATATGTTTGTTCAAACTTTGAAGAGTTTAGACAGGTGTTTGACAAATTGCAGTCAAATCCCGGAAAAAACATCATTTTAGTCTCTCAAACGACCTTCAGTGTCTCTGAATATGAAAAATATATAAATTATGTTAAATTACACTGTACAAACGTTCAAATTTTTGCTACAATATGCAATGCGACTTCAAATAGACAATCTGAGGCGCTGGCTCTTTCGTTGGAAAAAGACGCGATGATCATCGTCGGCGGTCGAAACAGTTCCAATACGCGTAAGTTGTATGAGGTTTGCCGTGCCAACTGTCCTTCGTATCTCGTGGAAAGTGCCGCGGAGCTGAAGCCCGAATGGTTTGTCGGTTGTCGCCATGTAGGCATTACTGCCGGGGCATCCACGCCCGACAGTATTATTAAGGAGGTACGGATTACCATGTCCGAAAACACTGTTGGAGTTTCCGCGGAGAATCTCGAAAACGAAACGGAAAAAACCGCTCCCGAGACGGAGCAGACGGCAGAACCCGTCGCAGAGGCTGCTCCCGCAGCTGAAGTAAAGAGCACCGATGAAATGGCTTTTGCCGACGCCCTTGAAGAATCGCTCAAAAGTATGAACAGCGATCAGAAAGTTGTTGGCACGGTTATGAGCATCCAGCCCAATGAGATTCAGGTCGATATCGGGCGCAAACAGACCGGTTATATTCCGATTGAGGAATATAGTTCCGATCCAACCGCTGATCCCGCCAAAGAGCTGAAAGTCGGCGATGAAATCCACGCAATTATTATGAAAACCAATGACGCCGAAGGCACCGTAATGCTTTCCAAACGCCGCTACGACGCGAGCAAATATTGGGATACGGTCGTTGCCGCCTATGAATCCAAAGAGATTCTGGAAGGCAAAGTCACCGAGGTTTTGCAGAAAGGCGTTATTGTTCACTATAACGGCATTCGCGTCTTCATTCCCGCTTCGCAATCCTCTGTTCCCAGAAGCGGTAATCTGGAGACGCTGAAAGATCAGGTCGTTTCTTTCCGTATTATTGATATTGACTCGCGCAGACGCCGCGCTGTCGGTTCCATCAAATCCGTTGCCGATGAGCGCCGCGCCGCTTTGGCGGAGCAGTTCTGGGCGGATGCCTTTGTTGGCAAAAAGCTGACCGGTACGGTCAAAAATCTGACCACTTTTGCTGCCTTTGTTGATCTCGGCGGCGCCGAGGGAATGATCCATCGCTCCGAGCTTTCCTGGAGACGGATCAAACACCCCTCCGATGTGGTCAATGTCGGCGATACCGTCGAAGTGACAATCAAGAGTCTGGATCCGGAAAAGAAAAAGGTCTCTCTTTCCTATCGTAAGATTGAGGACAACCCCTGGGAGATTCTCAAGAGAGATTATCCCGTCGATTCCGTTGTGGATGTGAAAATTGTCGGTCTGACCGATTTTGGTGCGTTTGCGCAGATTTTCCCCGGTATGGACGGCTTGATTCACATTTCTCAGATCGCTGACCGCCGCATCGCGAAGCCTTCCGATGTGCTTTCTGTCGACGATACGGTCAAGGTAAAAATCACCGGTATTGATTTTGACAAGAAACGCATCAGTCTTTCCATTCGTGCTCTTCTGGACGAAGAGAAGAAGGAAGAAAAAGATGAGGAAGTCACCCCCGTGGAAGAGGATTCCAAGCCTGTGCCCATTGAGGAATATGCTGCTGCGGCAGCCGCGGAAGAAACCGCTGAGGATGCGGAATAATTCCGTCTATTTTGCAGGGTGGAGCTTTGCGCTTCATCCTGCTTTTTTTGGAGGCTATCACCATGAAAAAAGCTAAACTTTTTACGGCAGGGGCGACTGTCGCTGTCGCCGCCGTTGCTTCGGCTGCCGCAGCCGCCAAAAAGAAGGGAATCTGCGTGCCCTGCCTTTTGCGCAGAGGAAAAGCTGCGGTCGAAATGCGCGCGATGACCGGGAAAAAATACGATAATGGATTGGCACAAACCCCGCCCATGGGCTGGTCAAGCTGGAATTTGTTTCGTCACCGCATCGATGAAAAGCTGATTTATGAAATTGCCGAGGCAATGAAAATCAGCGGTCTTGCCGATGCGGGATATCAATATGTCAATCTGGACGACTGTTGGCAATCTTCCATGCGCGATCGGGAGGGAAAGCTGATGGGCGATTATTCCCGTTTCCCCTCCGGCATTCCCGCACTGGTGCAAAAGGTCAATGCGCTGGGGCTGAAGCTGGGGATTTATTCCTCCAACGGCACACTGACATGCGAGGATTTGCCCGCCAGTCTTGGGCGCGAAGCGCTGGATGCCGACACCTTCGCGGAATGGGGCGTAGAATATCTGAAATATGATTTTTGCCATAATGTCCCGTTGCCGACTCGCGCGCCGGACATTGATAAAATTTCCATTTCAGCCATCGGTTCCTCCGAGGAATGGGTCATGCAGGCGGAAAAAGGGCAGCTTTTCGGTATGGCGCGTGTGGAAAAGGATCAAGCGCTGGAAAGCGGAAATTACGTGTCTGGGCTTTGCTCCGGTAACGGAAAGCTGTATTTTCCCGATATTCCCGCACCTGCGGATGGAGAGTATATCTTGACCGTCGGGATCCGAAAAAGCGGGGATGCGGAAAAATATCTGGAAATCAAAGTCAACGATGATGAGTTTTACGACCTGCTTGTGCCCGCAACAAAGGGATGGACCCATGAGGGCAGAATGCAGCTGCGGATCCAATTGCGTGCAGGCTCCAATTCTATGCTTCTGTATAACCCCGTCGGCTCACGGTTTGACAGTGCCATCCGTCAGTATACCAAAATGGGCAGAGAACTGAAGCGCGCTACGGCGCAGTGGGCAGAAAAAACCGGCAAGCCGGAAAAAAAGATAATGTTTTCCATTTGTGAATGGGGCAGAAATTTTCCCTATAAATGGGGTGCGGAAGCGGGCAACCTGTGGCGCACCACCCCGGATATTCGAGCGAACTGGGCGTCCATTATCGGTATTTATGAAATCAATGTCCGTTTGTGGAAGTATGCCGGTCCCGGCGGCTGGAACGATCCGGATATGCTGGAGGTTGGCAACGGCAATCTGACACTGACGGAAAATATCGCCCATTTTTCCCTTTGGTGCATGATGGCGGCGCCATTGATGCTGGGCAACGACATTCGCCGGTTTGTTACGGACGGAAGAGCGAATCCCGACGATCCGATTTTGCGGATTCTGACCAATCGGGACATGATCGCCATTGATCAGGATTCCCTGGGCATTCCCTGCCGTAGGGTCTATACCAACGGTCTCTTGGACATCCTGGCGCGTCCCCTTGCGGGAAACAGACTCGCGATTTGCTTTTTGAATAAATCGCCGGACAGCCGCAATGTAAAAATCCATCTTTCCGAATTCGCGGAAAAAGCGGATTTATTGTTCCCGACAGCGAAAAATTACCGAGTTCGCGACGCTTGGAGCGGAGACGAATTTATTTCTTCTGACGAAGTCGGCGGTTCCGTCCCGTCCCATGGTGTGCGCGTGTTTGTTGTTGAAAAAGACGGATAAAAAGGAACGATCGCATATGACCTTCGATGATCTGCTTCGCAAAAAACGATACGGCGGGGAATTGCAGAAAGAAGAAATCGATTTCTTTATCGATCGATTGACAGCAGATGCCCTGCCGGATTATAAAGTTTCGGCGTTTCTGATGGCTGTATGCCTGCAAGGGATGACCGATCGTGAGACGGCGGATCTGACCGAAGCCATGGCAAATAGCGGCAATACGCTGGATCTGTCTCTGTTTGGAGATCAGACCGTTGACAAGCATTCCACCGGCGGTGTCGGCGATAAAACGACGCTGATCGTCGCCCCGATCGCCGCCTGCGCCGGTTGTAAAATCGCGAAAATGTCCGGCAGGGGATTGGGCGATACCGGCGGCACAATCGATAAATTGGAAGCCATTCCTGGGTTTTCTGTTGAGCCGGCAAAGGATGAGTTCCTTCGGCAGGTAGAGGATGTCGGCATTGCTGTTGTCAGCCAAAGCGGCGAGCTGGCGCCCGCCGATAAAAAGCTGTATGCGCTGCGGGACGTAACCTGCACCGTGGACAGCATTCCCCTGATTGCCTCCAGTATCATGAGCAAAAAGCTGGCAGCGGGCGCCCGTCACATTGTGTTGGATGTAAAATGCGGCAGCGGTGCTTTTATGAAGACACTTCCCGAGGCGCTGGAACTGGCGCAGACGATGATAGAGATCGGCAGCAGGAAGGGGAGAGTGGTTTGTGCCCTGGTTTCGGATATGCAGACACCCCTTGGCTCCTGTGTTGGAAATGCACTGGAAGTGATGGAAGCTGCTGATGTGCTGAAAGGCAATACAACGGGCGGCGCCCTTTATGATGTTGCGTTGACCCTTGCCGGGCTGATGATTGCTTCGGTAAAACAATTGCCGTATGCGCAGGGCAGAGCGAAAGCCGAGCAGATTTTGAAAAGTGGCGCAGCATATGACAAATTTCTTGCCTGGCTGCAAGCGCAGGGGGCGGATGCTCTTGTTTGTTCGCATTTGGAAGCGCTCCCGCTCTCTTCTCGGTGTTTTACGCTGACAGCCGGGCAAGGCGGATATTTAGCCGGGATCCGTGCGGACCTGGCGGGACATCTTGCAAAGCAACTCGGTGCGGGCAGGGAGAACAAAGGTGATTCCATTGACTACGGCGCCGGTATTCGTTTTTTGGCGAGCATCGGCGAACAGATCGCGCCCGGTCACCCCCTTGCTGCGCTGTATACGGAAAAGCCCATTGGTGATGAGAAATTGCGGGGTCTGGCAGAAGATCTATTTATTTTTTCGGAGAAAAGGCCGGAAACAACTTCGCCGATTCTTCAAATACTGCAATAAAATTGCGGGAAGGACGGAAATGCCGTCCTTCCCTTGACATAAGGCAAAAAGTTGGCTATAATAATCAATTGTACCGAAAACAATTACTGGAAGGAAGACAGCAATGGCTGACGAATTTATTTTGACGCAAGCCGGTTTGGAAGAGCTGAAAGCGGAGCTTCGCGAGCTGCGTACCACCGGCAGAACCGACATCGCGGAAAAAATCAAAGAGGCGAAATCCTTCGGCGACCTTTCCGAAAACAGCGAATATGACGAGGCGAAATCCGATCAGGGTAAGCTGGAAGCACGGATTGCCGAAATTGAGTATATGCTGCAGCATATTCGCATTGTGGACGAAGACAGCCTTTCTACCGAAACGGTTCACGTTGGATCCAAGGTTGTGATCCATGATGAAGAATTTGACGAAAATCTTGAATATCGGATCGTCGGCTTCCCGCAGGCGGATCCCATAAACAATAAGATATCTGATGAGTCTCCGGTCGGCAAAGCCCTGCTTGGACATAAAATCGGCGACATGGTCGAGGCGGAAACTCCCACCGGCTTCGCTAAATTCAAAATTCTTGAAATTTCCAAATAAGACGGAGGAAAAGTATGGCAGAAGAAAAGAATACTCCCGTCGCAGACAGCAACGAGCTGCGTTCAATCCGTCTGGAAAAATTAGAGGAGCTGCAAAAGGCAGGCAAAGATCCTTTTGCCATTACCACAGCGAATCCGACCCACAGCGCGGCAGAGATCCTTGCCGGGTTTGATTCGTTGGAGGGCAAGGATGTCACCATCTGCGGCAGAATTATGACCTGGCGCAATATGGGTAAGGCAAATTTTATCGATGTGCATGACCGCACCGGTAAAATGCAGGTCTATGTGCGCATGGATGATGTGGGTAAGGATGTCTTCGCCGCATTCAAGAAATGGGACATCGGCGATATTGTAGAGATCACCGGTTTTGTGTTTCGCACCAAACGCGGCGAAATCTCGGTTCACGCCAAAAGCCTGCGGCTGCTGACCAAATCCCTTTTGCCTCTTCCGGAAAAATTCCATGGTCTGACCAATACCGATACACGCTACCGTCAGCGGTATTTGGATTTGATCGTCAATCCCGAGGTAAAGGATACCTTTGTCAAGCGCTCCGCGATCATTCGCGAGATTCGCAATTATCTGGACGCCCAGGATTTTATGGAAGTCGAAACGCCAATGCTGGTTCAAAATGCCGGCGGCGCTGCGGCTCGCCCGTTTCTGACCCACCACAATTCGCTGAATGAAGACCTGAAGCTTCGCATTTCTCTGGAGCTTTATCTGAAGCGGCTTATTGTCGGCGGTATGGAGCGCGTTTACGAAATCGGCAGAGTGTTCCGCAATGAAGGGCTGGATGTTCGCCATAATCCTGAGTTTACGCTGATGGAGCTGTATCAGGCGTATACCGATTACCATGGCATGATGGATTTGATGGAAGGGCTCATCCGCACCGTTGCCGAAAAAGTCTGCGGCAGCGCCGTTGTGACTTATGGTGAGACAGAGCTGGATTTCTCCAAGCCCTTTGCACGTATTACCATGGTTGATGCGGTCAAACAGTATGCCGGTGTTGACTTTGACGCCATAACCTTTGAGGAAGCAAAAGCGCTTGCCAAAGAGCGCGGCATTGCCTTTGAGCCGCGCCATGCAAAGGGCGATCTGCTGAATCTTTTCTTTGAGGAATATGTCGAAGAAAAACTGATACAGCCCACCTTTGTGATTGATTATCCTATTGAAGTCTCCCCCTTAACCAAGAGAAAGCCCGAAAAGCCTGATTTTACAGAGCGTTTCGAGTTGTTTGTATACGGCAGAGAGCTGGCGAATGCTTATTCCGAGCTGAACGATCCTATCGATCAGCGCGGTCGTTTTGAGGAACAGGAAAAGCAGTTTGCCGCCGGGAATGAAGAAGCCAATCATACCGATGAAGACTTCCTGACCGCGCTGGAATACGGAATGCCTCCGACGGGCGGCGTCGGCATGGGGATCGACCGTTTGGTCATGCTTCTGACCGACAGTCCCGCCATCCGTGATGTTCTGTTGTTCCCGACCATGAAATCGCTGGATCCGCAGAAAAAGGATAGCAATCCCTCGCTCGGACAGACGATGGAAGGGGCAGGAGAAGCGCTTCAGCAGCAGCTGGAGGCAATGCCTGCCGTGCCGCAGGAGCCGATTGATTTCTCAAAGGTGGAAATCGAGCCTTTGTTTAAGGATTTTGTGGATTTTGAGACGTTCAGCAAGTCGGATTTTCGGGCGGTTAAAGTGCTTGCCTGTGAGGCGGTGCCCAAGTCGAAAAAGCTGCTTAAATTCACGCTGGACGACGGTACAGACACAGAACGCACGATTTTAAGCGGTATTCACGCCTATTACGAGCCGGAAGAACTGATCGGCAAGACCTGTATCGCGATTACCAATCTTCCGCCAAGACCGATGATGGGCATTGACTCCTGCGGTATGCTGCTGTCCGCGATTCATACCGAGGAAGGCGAAGAAAAGCTTCACCTGCTGATGGTGGATGACTACATTCCCGCCGGAGCGAAATTATATTAAGTAAAAAACAACGATGATTGGGGCACCTTCCTTGCAGAAGGCGCCCCAATTGCTTTGCTTTCGTTTTTTTGGTTCCCGCAGTTTTGATGTCTTCTGCAAAAGCGCCGCCGGCTTTCCGACACAAAACAAATATTCTGAAGACATCGCTGCTGTGAGGCTGATATTAACAAAGGAGAATTTTAACTCTTTTGCAATCAAAAATACTTAATACGTAATTCCGCTGATTTTCTGTTGAAATTATTTATAAGTTTGGTTCGATAAAGTGCACCTTAGAGGTGTCCCAATACTTTTTACATATTCGGCTTTCATTGCCGTCGAGGTTGCGCTGGTACAGTCGAAATGTCACAAAAATGTTTTTCGGCTTCCATAATTCTTCGTATGAGTACTGGTACGCCATGCCCACATTCCGCATAACGCCGCCGCTTCGAGGGTTGTTCCTGTCATGGGTTGCCGTAATATAGGATATGCCATCCTTTTTTATCTGTTCAATAACTGCCTTCGCCGCTTCTGTCGCAATCCCCCTATGCCAAAACTCCTTACGAAGACCATAGCCGAAATCGTGCGGCTCTTCCATTTCCACGTTGATGTAGCCGATGGGATAATTGTCCTCTTTTCGGCAGATCGCATAGGCATATGCCTGCGGTTGGGCGTATTTTGCGGCGTATCGCTGCTCATAAAACCGCATTGTCTCTTCCATGTTTTTTGCAGGATACCACGGCAAAAATTTATTGATGTCTTCGTCATGCAGGATAAGGAATAGCGCTTCCATGTCCGGCTCCGTAAATTTTCTTAAAATCAACCGCTCTGTTTTTATTTTGGGCGTATTCATCTAACTGCCTCCGTTATCTGACTTTTCCTCAAGCTTATGCGTAAGGCGCATGTATAATAGCGGATAGGGATTGCCTTGCCCATCAAGGTCAGTCCGTTTGTAAACCTGAAAGCCCATATGCTCATAAAACCCTCTTGCCTGCGGGTTCTGCTCATTGACTGCCAGTCGTTTAACGCCGTAGTTTTCGATTCCATATTGAAGCAGACATTTCCCCAGCCCTTTGCCCCGATCTTTCGAAGAGATGAACAGCATTACCAATGTGCCGTCTTCAATTCCCATAAAGGCAGCGGGTCGTCCCGTCTCATCTTTCGCAATGATAAGATGGGCGAT
>CASFQZ010000039.1 GCA_949296825.1 uncultured Eubacteriales bacterium | reverse complement strand
TAAAAAAGGCAGCGCCGCATAAAGGGAAACCGTGTCTTTGTAAAGGTTATACCAGATCTTGTATGGATTCCAGACCCTCAAGAAGCATAACGATACGCTGCATCAGCGTCAGGAATACGCCGTCTTCAGAGGCGGGGAAGGAGTTTGAATCCCAGCCGAGCGCGTTGGCAATGCGTACGGGAATGTCCTTGTTGTCAATAGCAGCGCCGTCTGTAATCAGGGAGTCAGAGCAATAAACAAACAGCGGTACATTGTCGCCGGAGTGGGAGCCGCTGGTATAGGTATATGTCCCGTCAATCAGCTCGATGGCGCCGGTTTCGTGGTCGGCGGTGACCACAACCAAAGTTTCGCCGTCTTCCCGGGCAAAGCTGACGGCGGCTTCCACGGCGTTGTCAAATTCTTCCACCGCTTCCGCTGCGTTTGCTACCTTTTCCGGGTAATTCACCCCATCATCTGTTTTATGGGAGTGCTTATCGATATGCGCTCCCTCTACCATCAAAAAGAAACCGTCGTTATTGTCCAAAAGGGAGATGGCTTTTTCGGTCATTTCGGTCAGATTGGGCGATGCGTCATCCTCTGGAACAGCAAGCTGCCACATATTGCCGCTGAACTGGCCAAAGCTGCGCGAATCGGGCGTCAATGCGTTCATTTCATCTTTTGTGGTAATGACCTCAAAGCCGTTTTCCTCGGCAGCGTCGGTGTCGAGCGCCTCGCAGGTATCACCCCAGATCAGGTCAATATCGGTTTTTATCTGCTGTGCGGAGATGGATGCTTCAAAAGACCGGCTGATACAGTGCACAGAGAAGCCTGACGGTGTTGCGCCTGCGGTGCTGTCTGTTGTGACAATGCCGGTTTTCATGCCGTTTGCGATGGCTACCTCAGTCAGCGAAACAGGCGTGGAAAACAAACCGAGCGGATCCATCGCGTATACGCCTAAGGTGCCGTTAATGACACGAACCCCGCAGGAAAGTGCCGTTGCGCCGGCGGCGCTGTCGGTTACTTCCATCAGCGAACGGGTCTTGGATTGCCCGCGTAAATCGCAGTTGTCCTCCATAAACAGCTCTACGCCTTCCTGCTTTGCCAGATTCAAATGGTTTTCGCCCATGCCGTCGCCAATCATCAGAATCACATTTTTAATCTGACCGGAATCCGTGCCGGATACGGCAATGGACAGCGAGCCGAAAAGCAGCGCCAGGGTTAAAAGCAGGGCAAGAATCTTTTTCGCTTTCATCATCAATACAACCTCCTGTAATATGAATTGTCCGAGGACTTTTCATAAATTTTACAAAAACAGTATAGCACATTTCAAAAAAATTGTAAACAAGTTATGCCTATTTTTAGAAATTGTTTGTCTTATATATGGAAAAAACCGTCCAACGGGCGAACCGATTTTGTTGGACGGTTTTATAGAGAATGGAACGGTGAATCAGGCGTTTTTCAGCAGCTGAAAGGTGCCAAGGATGCTTTTGTCGAGCCAATCATAAATGACGGACGGATTTTTGAAAATGGCTTCGGTACGCTCCATAAAGGGCACAATATCGCCGAAATCCATGGCGCGGTGGT
>CASFQZ010000038.1 GCA_949296825.1 uncultured Eubacteriales bacterium | reverse complement strand
CGGCTGCTCTTCCCTTGCCGGCAGGGGCAAACAAATGCCGCCGGGCAGGGGAATTTCCGGACGGAGGGCGGCGCTTCCCCGTTTTTTACGGCGGGGTGGCTGACGGATGGTTTTTCTGTCGTCCGAAAAGCTCTTTTGGTTTTGAAAAACAAAACTTTTTGTTTCGGTTCTCTTGAACTTTTTCGGAGAATATGCTATACTGTCGGGCAGAAAGAAGGGTTATCATGGAATTTTCGGAACGATTGAACGAAGCGATGAAGCTGAGGAATCTGCGGCAGGTGGATTTGTTGCGTTTGGCTGGAGAAAAGGGCGTGCATCTCACCCGGAGCCGGTTGAGCCAATATTGTTCGGGGAAGGCGCTGCCCCGGCGGGAGACGCTGGCGGCGCTGGCTCGGCTGTTGGAGGTGGACCGGCTCTGGCTTTTGGGGGAGGATGTGGCGATGGCGCCCCGCCGGGCGGAGGAGCCGGCGGGGGCGCGGCAGTTTCGCAAATCCTCCAAGCTGGACCATGTGCTCTACGACGTGCGCGGTCCGGTGGTGGAGGAAGCCGCCCGGATGGAAGAGGAGGGCATGAAGATCCTCAAGCTCAACATCGGCAACCCGGCGCCCTTTGGCTTTGAGGCGCCGGAGGAGGTGGTGCTGGATATGCGCCGTCAGCTGCGCGCCTGCGAGGGATATTCCGATTCCCGGGGGCTTTTTTCCGCCCGCAAGGCGATCATGCAATACGCTCAGCTCAAGGGCATTCCCAACGTCGATATTACCGACATCTATACCGGCAACGGCGTCAGCGAGCTGATCAACCTCTGTATGCAGGCGCTTTTGGATGCCGGCGATGAGATTTTGATCCCCGCGCCCGACTATCCCCTGTGGACCGCCACGGCGACGCTGGCGGGCGGCCGGGCGGTCCATTATATCTGCGACGAGGAAGCCGGATGGTACCCGGACCTTGCCGATATCCGCCGTAAGATCACCCCCCGCACCAAGGCGATCGTGCTGATCAATCCCAATAATCCCACCGGCGCGCTGTATCCCCGGGAGCTGCTGGAGCAGATTGTGGAAATCGCCCGGGCGCATCAGCTGATTATTTTTTCCGACGAGATTTATGACCGGCTGGTCATGGACGATGAGGAGCATATTTCCATCGCTTCCCTGGCGCCGGATCTGTTCTGCGTCACCTTCAGCGGGCTTTCCAAATCCCATATGGCGGCGGGCTTTCGCATTGGCTGGATGATCCTCAGCGGCAACCACGACGCCGCCGGGGATTATATCGAGGGCATCCATATGCTCTCCAATATGCGCCTGTGCTCCAACGTGCCCGCCCAGTCGGTGGTGCAGACCGCCCTGGGGGGCTATCAGAGCGTTCGGAATTATATCATCCCCGGCGGCAGAATCTATGAGCAGCGCGAATGTATCTGCAACGCACTGGCGGAGATTCCCGGGATCAGCTTCGTCAAGCCGACGGCGGCGTTTTATCTGTTCCCGAAGCTGGATGTGAAAAAATTCCATATCCGCGACGACGAGCGGTTTGCGCTGGATTTTTTGCGGGAGAAAAAGGTGCTGCTGGTCCACGGCGGCGGCTTTAACTGGCAGCAGCCGGACCATTTCCGCATTGTCTATCTGCCCAGAAAAGAGGTGCTGGAGGACGCGGCGGATAAACTGGGGGACTTTCTCTCCCACTACCGGCAGGATTGAGATGCCGCCTGCCGGAAAGGTTTTTTCGGGCGGTAACAGCCCTTTGCCCGCTGCTTTTGCGCAACAGCATTGCCGGCGGGCTGCTTGTTTTTATGGGAAGGAATAAAATTCTTCGATGGATGGGGTCTTTTTTTGTGCGCGAAGATTTTGTAAGTGCAGTTTGTTTGACGGCTGGAAAAGCGCCCGCTGCATTCTATTTTTTTGCTTACGGCAATATCCTTTGCAAGGCGCCGCCGGAGTTGGGCGAAAATGCCTGAAATTTCTTTGATGTGGGAAATTTTTTGGCGGTTGGTTGAGGTGCGCGCAGAACGGGGCTGACGCCGCCGGCGGGTTAGCCGGAATCCCGCCGGACGGCGGCTTCGTAGTAGTTGGCGCAGGTGATGGGCGCGTTGTACAGCG
>CASFQZ010000037.1 GCA_949296825.1 uncultured Eubacteriales bacterium | reverse complement strand
GAAAAGGACATACTTTTAGTAAAATGAAAAAAGGCGGGATTCCATGAGCGAAACAGGCAGAAAAATCGCGGTCATCGGTACGGGCTTTGTGGGCATGAGCTTTGCCTATGCCATGGTGCTGGACGGCGGCTGCGATGAGATGGTGCTGATTGATATTGATCGCAAAAAAGCGGAAGGGGAGGCGATGGACCTTAACCATGGATTGGCGTTCGCCAGAGAAAATATGAAAATCTACGCCGGAGATTACAGCGACTGCGCCGACGCCGACCTGGCGGTGCTGGCGGCAGGGGTCAGCCAGAAGGCAGGCGAGGACCGCCGCGCCCTGCTCTCGCGCAATGTTGAGGTCTTCCGCGCCGTTCTGCTGCCGCTGCTCTCCTCGGGCTTTGACGGCATTCTTCTGGTCGCGACCAATCCGGTGGACGTCATGAGCCGGGCGGCATGGCGTCTCTCCGGCTTTGATAAGCGGCGGGTGTTCGGCTCGGGCACGGCGCTGGATACGGCGCGGCTGCGCTATCTTCTGGGCGAAAGGTTCGCCGTCGATCCGAAAAATGTCCACGCTTATGTCATCGGTGAGCACGGTGACAGCGAGCTTTGTCCATGGTCTCAGGCGTATGTATCCACCAAGGCGGTAACCGATATTCTCAAAGACCGCCCGCCGGCGGAGCGCGCCGCTGTTTTTGCCCTGGCACAGGAGGTCAGCGGCGCGGCAATGCAGGTGATTGAGGCGAAAAAAGCGACCTATTACGGCATCGGCATTGCGCTGCTGCGCATTGTCAAAACCATTTTGTCCGATGAAAAAAGCATCCTGACCGTCTCCACGCTGCTGGAAGGGGAGTACGGCGAAAGGGACGTTTTTGTCGGCGTGCCGGCTGTGCTCACCAAGGACGGTGTACGCGAGGTCGTCGCCCTTTCACTGACCGATGGAGAGAAAAAGCAATTTCACGGCTCCTGCGAAACGCTGCGGCAATTGAGCCAATCGGTCGGCATGGCATAAAAAATTTTCATTTATCCGGCGTATTGTCCTTGCGTTGCTCCCGTCGTTCCTTTATAATAGATGAAACAGAAACGGAGGAATGACCATGAGCATTCAAACCGGCGCCCGCCTTGCCGAGCTGCGCAAGCGCCGCGGCTATTCTCAGGAAGCATTGGCGGAAAAGCTGGGGCTGAGCCGTCAGGCGATTTCCAAATGGGAGCGCGGCGAATCCTCGCCCGATACCGACACCCTGATCGAGCTGGCGCGGCTTTACGGCGTCAGCCTGGACGAGCTGATCGACCACACGCCCGCCGAGCCCCCCGTACCGCCGAAAAAATCCCCCGAAGCCGAAGCGCAAGCCGCTGCCCCCCAGCCCGCCGCGGATCCGGCCAGGGAAGCGCCGCCGGCCACCGGACGGCGCAAAAAAAAGCCGAAGGCGCCGCCGCTTTACCCGGGGATTTCTTCTAAATTATTAAAATTCCCATTCCCTCTGGTGGTCATTGCCCTTTACCTGCTGGCGGGCTTCACCGCCAACCTCTGGCACCCGCTGTGGCTTTTGTTTCTTTTGCTCCCTGCCTATTATCATTTTGCCCTCTTTGCGGCGCGGGCTTCCTCCCGCCGCTCTTTTTTGCAGGGACTGCCAATCTTTGAGGGCGCGCTGCTGGTCTTTCTGGCGCTGGGCTTTTGGGTCAACGCCTGGAAATGGGCGTGGATTTTTTTGGTCGCCGCGCTGATTTACCACTGGTATATCGGCAGTCTCTGGAACGAAAAAACATAAACGGAGGATTTTTCTCATGATGAACCGTAAAAAAGCCGCGCCCACACCGCCCATGGGCTGGAACAGCTGGGACTGCTACGGCGCCGGCGTGAGTGAACAGGCGCTCTTACAAAATGCCGCCTTTTTGCAGGAGCATCTGCTGCCCTACGGCTGGAAATATGTGGTCTGCGACATCCAGTGGTACGAGCCGGCGGCGGCGGATACCCGGTATCATCCCTTCGCCGACCTTTGTATGGATGAATATTCCCGCCTCCTGCCCGCCCCCAATCGCTTCCCCTCGGCGGCTGACGGCAAAGGCTTCGCCCCCATCGCGGAAAAAATCCATGACATGGGGCTTCTGTTCGGCATTCACATCCTGCGCGGCATTCCCCGTCAGGCGGTCCACCGAAATACCTCCCTGCTGGGCACGGCGCAAAAAGCGCGGGACATCGCTTCTGCCTATTCCCTCTGTCCGTGGAACTCCGATATGTATGGCGTGGATATGAGCAGGGAGGGCGCACAGGCGTATTATGATTCCCTTTTTGAATTGTACGCCTCCTGGGGCGTGGATTTCGTCAAGGTGGATGATATTTGCAATACAGAATACAAACCGGCGGAGCCCTATTCGGCAAAGGAAGAGATCGAAGCCATCCGCCGCGCCATAGATCGCTGCGGACGGGAGATGGTGCTGAGCCTTTCGCCCGGTCCCGCGCCGCTGGAGCAGGGCTGGCATTTGTCGGCGAACGCCGATATGTGGCGGCTGACCGGAGATTTCTGGGACGAGTGGGAAAAGCTGGATGATATGTTCGAGCGCTGCGCCCGCTGGTATCCCTTCAGCGGCAGCGGCTGCTGGCCCGACTGCGATATGCTGCCGCTGGGGCGGCTCTGCGTCACGGACCGACGTCATGGCGAACGGCTCTGCCGTCTGACCCGGGACGAGCAGAAAACAATGATGAACCTCTGGTGCATCTTCCGTTCTCCGCTGATGCTGGGCGCGGCAACGGAGCATATGGATGAGTTTACCCTCTCCCTTCTGACCAACGGGCAGGTGCTGCGCGTCAACCAGGAGGGGAAAAACCAACGCCCGGTCCGCCATACCGGGGACGAGGCGGTCTGGCAATCCTTCCTGCCCGACGGTATGGCGGTCGCACTGTTCAACCGCAGCGATAAAGAGCGGAGGCTCTCTCTCGCCGCCGGGGAACTGGGGCTGGACGCTTTTCCGGCGGCGACGGATCTTTGGAGCGGGGAAAGGATATTGCCGCATAAGAACGCCCTTTCCCTTTCTCTTGCGCCCCATGGCAGCGTGATGCTGTTTTTGCCAAATATGCAAGAATAATTCAAACTGCCGCTTTTCTTTTTACGAGAAAACCGGCAGTTTTTTAGACACATATTGAGCAGTTGTAAAGATTGTAATAATATTTCCCCCGGAAGTTGACAGCCGGGGGATTGTGTATTATACTTATCATGCAAATAGTAGGGGCATTTTCGGCTGAAAATGCCAAAATCCTTCAGCGGAGGAACAGCATGAGCTTTATTGAATTGGATTCCGTATACAAACGCTATAAAATGGGTGAGATCACTATCAGCGCCGCCGACGGCGTGACCTTTTCCGTCGAGCAGGGAGAGCTGTGCATGGTCGTCGGTCCCAGCGGCGCGGGCAAAACCACGGTGCTGAACATCCTCGGCGGCATGGACGATTGCGACGACGGCAAGGTCCGGGTCGCGGGGGAGCTGATCAACTCCTTTAACCGCAAAAAACTGACCGAGTACCGCCGGTACGACGTCGGCTTTGTTTTCCAATTCTATAACCTGGTGCCCAACCTGACGGCGCTGGAAAATGTCGAGCTTTCCACCCAAATCAGCAAAAAAGCGCTGGATCCGCGGAAGGTACTGGAAAATGTCGGTCTGGGCGATCGGATCAATAACTTTCCTTCCCAGCTTTCCGGCGGTGAACAGCAGCGCGTGTCCATCGCCCGGGCGCTGGCAAAAAACCCGAAGCTGCTTTTGTGCGACGAACCGACCGGCGCGCTGGATTACGCCACCGGCAAAAATATCCTCAAACTTTTGCAGGATACCTGCATCAACACCGGCATGACCGTGATCATCATCACCCACAATCAGGCGATTACTCCCATGGCGGACCGGGTCGTCACCATGCGCTCCGGACGGGTGCAGCGCATCACCGTCAACGACAGCCCGCTGCCGGTCGATCAGATTGAATGGTAAAATCCATAGAATTTGAACGGCGGGGATGTATATGCTATGAATAAATTCTTACTTAAAAATACCTTCCGCTCCATCCGGCGCAGCTTCAGCCGCTTTCTGGCGATTCTGATCATCGTCGCGACGGGCTTTGCGTCCTTCGCGGGCATCAAAGCCGCCGGACCGGATATGTTGAAAACGGCGGAAAAATATTATATCGACAATAATCTGATGGATCTGCGGATCCAGTCGGATCTGGGTCTGACTGCCCAGGACGCGCAGGAGATTTCCGGCGTCGCCGGGGTGGATTATGTGATGCCCCAGAAGTTTGTCGATGCGCTCGTTTCGGTGGACGGCAAGGTCGAGTCGGATATGGACGGCTCGCAGATCAGCGCCCGCGCTTATGGCATCAATATGGATCTGCTGCGCGAATACGCTTCCGGGGTCAAAAACCCCGCCTTCATCAACCGCCCGGACCTGCTGGAGGGGCGGTATCCGACGGCGGATAACGAGTGTCTGGTGGACGCCAGCGCCCTGTCTACGCCCGAGAGTTTCCAATTGGGCAGCGTCATCACCCTCAGCGGCGACGGGGAAAGTCTGGACCTCTCCCTTTCGCAGACGGATTTCACCATCGTCGGTATCATCCGCTCGCCGATGTATGTCTCCTTTGAGCGGGGCAATACCCTGATCGGCAGCGGCAAGCTGGGTACCTTTCTCTATATCCCCGAATCGGCGATCCTCTCCGATTATTATTCCGAAATCTATGTAACGGTGCAGAATGCCGATCAGCTTGACCCCTATTCCGAGGAATACAAGGCATATGTCAAAAAGACGGCGGATTCCATCGCCGCCATCGCCCCGAGCCGTCTGTCGGTGCGGGCGGCGGATCTCAACGCTGCGCTGCCCTCACAGATCACCCAGGCGCAGACCGAGCTGAACGCCCTGGTCTCCCAGGCGGACGCCCAATTTTCCGAGGCGGAAGCCAAGGTCTCCTATCTGGAGAGCCTTGCCGCCAACGGCGACGCCATCCTGGCGCAGGCGCAGGCGGAATACAACGCGACCTATTCCGAGCAAAGCACCAACCTGGCTGCCAACCAGAACGAATATACCTCTCAGGTCAATCTGTATAATCAGCTGCAAAGCTATGTCGCTTCCGCGCAGACCGAGTGGAACGCCAACAACACCGCCTATGAGGCGGCGCTGGCGGAGTATAACGAAAAGAACAGCCAGCTGCAGGCGGCGCGGTCGGAGTTCAACAATGCCCAGAATAATATCGCCAATCTCCGTTCCATGATCAATACCACCCGTACGGTCTTTGATTCTCTGTCCGCCGTACAGGGCGCCGCGCTCAATCAGGAGGACATCCAGAACATCATCGGTGTTTTGGAAGC
>CASFQZ010000036.1 GCA_949296825.1 uncultured Eubacteriales bacterium | reverse complement strand
CCTTACCACAGGAATATATTCTCCGACCGTAGCGCCGGAAAAAGAGGTATTGATTTCGGTTTGTGTTGGTGCGTCTTGCAGCATGGTAATTTCCGAAGGGGATGTTGTCATCAATTGAATATCCGATTGGCGATACCAGTCGTTTTCTTTGGTTACACGAGCCTCGGGATCCAGAATGGTTGCGTTTTGGAACTTGACCACTTCTCCCGCTTTCCCGATGGAGGGGCGCAGCCGCACCTTGTAGACCGGCGCCGTCTGCGGTTCAATATGTACAATATGCCGCGTGGCAAAATCGGTTGTTACGCCATTGCGTTCCAGTTGAAAAAACTGGTAAACCCCGTTCAGCGTAAATCCTACGCCGTAATCGACCGCCTCGATGCCCGCGCCCATTTGATAGTAAAATTCCAAATCGGCACCGTTGTAATCCGGCAGTTCAAAAAGGTCGGTATTGGTCAAATCGGTAAACATGGCCGAACCGAGGGTTTGCACATTTTCCACAGATTTCATCAGCTCTTCCAGGGATTGGGTCACTTCTGCTGTTGCGTCCGGCAGGGTCGGCAAAGGGGTAGCCGACTGGGGCTCGGTGGACAGGGCAGACGTCTGTACAGCCGCAGTGGTGTTGTCGATTTGCCCAAACGCCGCGTCCAGTTCTGTCCCCCGCTCCGTGGTGCTGCCGGGCTCCTCGGCTTGCTTCGTTTCTTTTCCGCAGCTGCTGAACAGCAGCAAAACAAGCAGCAAAAGAGCAAGAAGTTGTTTGCATTTCATGTTTGTTTCTCCCCCTAATTGAACTTTTGTTTAATTACGAATATTTTAGGAAGATTGTTGACGCAAGGGGCGTCGGCAACATCGCCTTTGACGCCCCTTGCGAAAGCTAAGGTCAGGTTTGTACGGTTATGTTCGGATAAGCATAATATATTTTGCTTCCAGAACTGGCAGTGGCATATGCGTCAACCAGAATATAGTATATTGTAAATGCATCCTTATAGGCATAGTTTTCGTTCCCGGATACCGCTCCGGTGCCATTATAGGACAAAGAGGCTATTTTTGTGCCACTGGGAGTTTTGGTTGTTGTTATAAGATATCTGTCGTTCATCGGCGATCCTTTGCAGCCAATACATACAGCCTTGTTGATTGAGCCGACTTTTTTGCCGGCAATTGCCACGGCAATAAACTGGTTATCGGTAGAAAGCGACATAGTCGTATAACCATTTACGGAAAAACCACCGTTATAAAAATCAAAGGTACCGGGTGCATTGATCGTAACATTGGGGGCAATTTCAGCTGAGGATGTAAATGTACCGGAAAGCAGCAGCAAAACCATACTCAGCATGACGGCAAGAGCTCTTATATATTTTTTGCCTTTCATTGAATAAAACTTCCATTCTTTTTTCTACTTTGGGTGGAAGCGCAGACAGCCCATGGGAATCAACCTCCTTTCCTGTAAAATAAAATGACCATGGTCTATTATCCAGAAAAATTTATTTAGCACAATCGAGCCAAGGATTGTCGAATTTTTACTTACCCTACCAAAATTATACACAAATAGAAAATAAATGTCAATATAAATTTTACAACTTTAAAAAAATTTTTATCTAAATCACCCTATACCCTTGCATTGACAACCATTTATGTGCGAAAAATGAAATAAAACGAGCCGCTCCGGCATGGGCGGCTCGTTGATCCTTTATCTGGGTTGTATTGATTTCTGCGGCGCAGATACGGCGGTTATTCATACACCTGTATATTTTTCAGATGCGGCGCGCCGCGGGATTGCAGAATATTCAGCACCAGCGTATCGGTAACGGCGGAAAATTCGCAAAACTTGCCGCTGCCGATGACCGTCCCCTCATAGAGTTTTTTCGGTGCGTCGGGCATTGCTCCGTCATAGACCGCAAAACGCTCGACCCGCTGGCTGAACCGCAGCTCCTCTTCCAGCGACAAAAGGGAAATCTGCCTTTTTTCCGGGAGCCGCAGCACCACTGCGTGCTCCCTTTCTCCAAAAGCGGCGCCGTCTTCGCTTTTCAGCGTCGGCGCTTCCCGCCGCGCGCCGTCCGACGAACGGAGCTCACAGGAGAAATCGACCACTGGGCGGGCGAATTTTTCCCGGATGATAGCGGTGAAGGTTTGCAGGATATCAATTTCCCGCTGCCCGATTCTACCGCGATTGTTCGGCGGCACATTCAAAAGCAGCATTGCATTGCCGCCGACCGTATTCATATAAATGCGGGCAATGTCCGCGCCGGTGCGCTGTTTTTTACCTTGATAATATAAATCATCGTGCCAGAACCAGGCAAGATTGACCGAAACATCGCATTCCGCCGGACTGAACCGATATGTGTCAAAATGGCGAAGCAGCTCCCGGCTGCCCAGATCCCGCTGCTCTGATCTCAGCTGCTGGATCGATGCACCCCGATCATTGGTCTGCTGAGAATCCTTAGCGACCTGCTCCGCAGAAACCGTCGGCGCGGGCACCACGCTCCACTCGCTTTCACGCACATGGCCGCCCTCGTTGCCGATCCAGCGCACATCCGGTCCGCAGATCGACAGCACGGCATTGGGCTGCAAGCGCCGCAAAACCGCATGGTACCGGTCAAAATCATAAACCTGCTTTTTGCCGTTGGGTCCCTCACCGCAAGCGCCGTCAAACCAGAAGGAAAAAATCTCGCCGTAATTGGTCGCCAGCTCCGTCAGCTGCCGCACGTAAAAATCGTTATAGGCGTCCGAGCCATAGGTTTTTTCATGGCGGTCCCAGGGGGAAATATAGATACCCAGCTTCAAATCATACTTTTTGCAGCTGTCTGACAGCATCCGGACAATGTCTTTGCCGAAGGGGCTGTTCATTACATTATAATCGGTCGTTTTGGTATCCCAAAGGCAAAATCCGTCATGGTGTTTGGCGGTCAGGATAATTCCCGCGCTGCCGGTCTGCTTCAGCACCGCGCACCACTGGTCGGTATCCAGATCTTCCGGATGAAAAATCGCCGGGCTGATCGTACCGTCTCCCCATTCCTGTCCGGTAATGGTATTTAAGCCGAAATGAATAAAATTATAATATTTCAGCTTCATGTGCTCATATTGGCGGTCCGATGGAACGACTGCGGTCATTTTTTTAACAAAGGGACCGTCTTTTTCGTATCCCATATTGTCTCCGCACCAGGTGTGTTCAAACATGGTATCACCTTTTTTCATTTATTTGCAAGTCGCATCGATGAACTCGGGCAACTCTTTGGAATAAAGAATTTTTTGCTGGCTATACAAGCCGTAATATCCGGAAAGCATATAGCTGACCGCCGCGCCGACCAGATACCAGAGCAGCCCCTTGCCGCCGAACAGCTCCCAGCCCAGCACAATGGAGGTCAGCGGGCAGTTGGTTACGCCGCAGAACAGCGACAACAGCCCGACGGACGCGGAAAAAGACGGATGCAGTCCTAACAGCTTACCGGCGGTACAACCGAAGGTGGAGCCGATATAAAAGGTCGGTACAATTTCGCCGCCTTTGAATCCCGCCTCCAGTGTCAAGGCGGTAAAAAGAATTTTTATCAGAAACGCATAAGGCAGCGCCTTACCCGCCATCGCCTCCGCAATCACATCCATCCCCGCACCGTTGAAGGAAAATGAATCGGTCAGCAGATAAAATAAGAAGCTGAGCGCCAGCACCATCGCGCCCCCCGCCGCCGCTTTGGCATAGGCGTTGTGAAAGAGTTTGTCATACGCTCTGGCGGTCCATTTCAGAACCACGCAGAACAAAATACTGACCAACGCGCAAAGGGCGCTGAGCGCGCCGGTCTGTAAGGCGGACAGCAGCCGGAATTCCGGAATACCAACAATCGAAAAACGTTCCGGCGTCAATCCGCAGAGCGCGGATAGGGCATAGGCGGTCAACGAAGCCGTGGCGCAGGGCACCAGCGCCGAATAATACATTGCGCCGACGCTGACGACCTCCATGGCAAACACCGTCGCGGTCAGCGGCGTACCGAATAGGGCGGTGAAACAGGCGCTCATGCCCGCCATGGTCACGACATGAAGCTCTTTTTTGTTCATCTTACATAATTTTCCAAGATTCTGCGCGATGCTGCCGCCCAGTTGCAGCGCGGCGCCCTCCCGTCCGGCACTGCCGCCGAACAGATGCGTGAGCGCCGTGCCCACAAAAATCAGCGGAGCCATACGGAAAGGCAGCGGCTCTTCGCTGCGTACCGACAAAAGCACCAGATTGGTTCCCCGGCTATTGCGCACACCGGCGCGGTGATAGAGGAAGACTATCGCTATGCCGCACAGCGGCAGTCCCAGCATAAGCAGCGGCAACCGCCCCCGCAAATCGGTGACGAAACCCATCACATAGGAAAAGCCCACGCCAACCAATCCGACAACGGCGCCGATTCCGACGCCCACCGCCGACCATTTGAGGAAAGAGAGAAAATAGGATAAAATGACCTTTGGTGATTTTTCTTCCATAATATTATGCTGCCGGAACCAGGTACTGCGCGGCAACCCAGCCGCTGACCGTACCATAGGTAATGTATGCCCAATCGCCGTTGACGGCTGTAACCGAAACCACGGTATTTTTGGGTACTCTGCCGACCACAGGATGCTGTGTGCCGGCGCCGGAACGGATATTCAGATCGTCCTGCTGGGTATTGACACGATAGGAACCGGGCGACATTGTGCCGACCGTCGCGGAAGAATCAGCCACGGAAGCCGCCGGCGCTGTCGCAGATTGAGAAGCGGAAGGCGCGGGTGCAACGGGCGTCTGGGTGGATGCACCCGGCTGTACGCTTTCGGTCAACGGAGCCTCGTCGGTGACCTGCGGCACACCGGTATCTAACGGCTCCGGCTCCTTGTCTGCAAAAACCAGGACCAGAAGCACCACCAGCAAAACGACAATAACAACCCCCATGGCAATCACAATGCCCAGAAGTGCCCTGTTGTTTTTCGGCTGCGGCGCATAAGCGGGCTGTGAAGCATTTTCCTGCCCGTCGTCCAAACCATATTCATCTTGATATTCCGCATGGGAATAGGATTCGTTTGCATTGCCATAATCATAAGAATCGGCGCCCGAAGTCTCATATATCGGCTCGGTCAGAGAGGACCCGCAAACCGAACAGAACTTTGCGTCCTCGGGCAACTGCGTTCCGCAATACGGACATTTCATCGCTAAAACCTCGCTTTTTAAATTCTGGCTTTCATTATAGAGCATTGCCGCTGCGGTGTCAATATTTTTCCCAAAAGCGAAAGAAACTTGTTATCAAATCGGCTTGCCTTTTTCCATATATCTGTTATAATGGAAGAAAAATCGAGAGCGGAGGAAAAACATGCGCAGACCAAATGTCCTTTTGATTACAACCGACCAGCAGCATTACTCCATGCTTGGATCGATAAATCCAAAGATTCAAACGCCAAATCTGGACCGACTGGCTGCGGAAGGCGTGCTGTTTGACCGAGCCTATTGCCCCAATCCCACCTGCACCCCCTCCCGCGCATCCATTCTGACCGGGCAATACCCGTCCCGCCATGGCGCCTGGTCGCTGGGCACAAAGCTGATGGAAACCGTGCCGACCCTGTCGCAGAAAATGACCGACGCAGGGTATCATACCGCGCTGATTGGCAAGGCGCATTTTCAGCCGACTCTCTCCAGCGAGGAATATCCCTCACTGGAATCGGCACAAAAAATATGGGATTTTGATTTCTGGCGCAGCTTTCATGGACCATTCTACGGCTTTTCCCATGTAGAGCTGCTGCGCGGACACACGGCGGAGCACTGGGTCGGGCAGCATTATGCCCTCTGGATGGAAGAAAAGGGATTGAAAAACTGGCGGGACTTTTTCTTCGCGCCTACCGGGACGCTGCCGGACGCGGGCATGGGGCGCTGGACGCTGCCGGAGGAATACCATTACAATGCCTTTATTGCTGAAAAAAGCATCCAGCAAATGGAAGCCGCCGCAGATGCAAAGGAGCCCTTTTTCCTTTGGGCAAGCTTTCCCGATCCCCATTATCCACAGCTGGTTCCCGCGCCCTGGGACAGCATGTACCGCCCGGAAGACATGGAACTGCCGCCCTTTTCCTTTGCGGAACACGAAAAAAATCCACCCTATTTTAAAGAAGTTTTCAAAGAGCATCCCGACATTGCCGAATACCTGGAAACCGGCATTGGCGTCCATGGCTTATGGCGACATGTATACGATCCGGACGAGCTGAAACAGCAGCTGGCGTACAGCTACGGCATGGTTTCCTTCACCGATCAATACATCGGAAAAATCCTCGCGAAGCTGGACGAGCTGGGACAAAAGGACAATACGCTGGTGATTTTCACTTCCGATCACGGTGATTTATTCGGACAGCACGGTTTGCGCCATAAATGCGTCTTTCACTACGAGGACCTGCTGCGCGTACCGATGATCGTCCGCTGTCCCGGCGGGAAGGCGTTTCGCTCCGCCGGTCTGCAATCGCTGGTGGATCTGGCGCCGACCATTCTCTCCTTCTGCGGTCTGTCTCCCATGGCGAACCAGGACGGCACAGACCAGAAGGAAGTCTGGCTCGGGCAGGAAGAAAAAGCGCGGGACTGTCTCTTGGTTGAGAACCGCCATGAGCCGCACACCCTGCACATGAACAGTCTGATCACCGAGCGGTATAAAATTACCGTTCATGAGGGGCGCAGCTACGGTGAACTGTATGATTTACTAAAAGACCCCGGCGAGCACAACAATCTTTGGGCGGAAGAAAAAGCCCGAGCGCAGAAAGCGGCGCTTTTGACGGATTTTCTTCTGCTGGAGCTCGGGCGACAGGCAGAAAAGTCGGAAGCCTTTGCCGTTTTTTTACAGCAGGACGGCTACCTTCTTTCCGTCAGCCCGCAGCAGCAAACGCTGCGCCGCTCGGGGGAAGATGAAAACCTTTGGAACGATCCGGCAATGCTCGAAAGAAAAATCCATTTTCTTTTGCAAGCGATCCAGCATCTCATGGCAAACGAACCGATGCCGATGCCCCGGCTCGCCGGCTCCTGATTCTCCCGCATAGCCAACAAAAAATCCCGCAAAGGGCTTTTCCTTTTGAAAGCTCTCTGCGGGACTTTTAACATGGATTTACATAAATTCATATATGATGCTGGGCAGTACCGTGGCAAAAACGCCGGCAAACAATGTGCTGAACAAAACGCTGATCACACAGCTGATTGCCAGAAGAATCAGCGAAGCGCGGAAAAAATTAGCGCGTGCCGGGTAACTTTTATCAACCGCCCAGACAATACCGAGAATCAGATTAACCACCGGAATGCCGGTCAGAATCAGCCATGCAATATAACTGCCCAGAGAAGGGATCTGCGGCTGCGGCGGCACATAGGGCGGCGCGAAATTCTGCGCGGGCGGCACAAAAGAGTTACGCTGCGTCTGGTAGGAAGCCCCTCCGTCCGGCGCTTCATGGGACGGGGCACCGCTTTGCGGCTGCCCAAAAGAATCCGTTTGCGGCTCTGCCGTCTCGCTCACCGGCGCATCAAAAGCCCCGGCTCCATCTTCCCGCTGCGGCGCGCCGCAGGCAGTGCAAAACGCCACACCATTCGGCAATTCTTTCCCACAATTATTACAAAACATCAAATCCCATCCTTTCATATATGGAAGGTTATTTTATATAACGCCTTTCGCGCTGTCAGGTTTTTCCTCCCGGCAGCGCCAGGTATTATTTTATGAAAAATCTATTTCAAAAAGCCTTCAATGATGACTTCTTCCGCTTCTTCTTCGTTCATGCCGAAGGTCATCAGCTTGCGCAGCTGGTCGTTGTTGATTCTGCCGATGGCGGCTTCATGGACGACCTGGGCGTCGGCGTCGTTGGCTTCGATGGCGGGGATAGAGCTGATTTTGGCATGGTCCATAATGATGGAATCGCACTGCACATGGGCGCGGCACGGCGCGTTGCCGACGGCTTTGGGATAGAAAATCTGCACCGAATCATCCCGCGCAACAGAGCGGGAGACGATCTGCGCCGACGAGCCCTCGCCGTTGAGAAAAATTTCCACATCCGAACGGGCGGTCTGCGTTTCATGGGTCATCAATCGTTCGAAAATCTGCATCTTCGCGCCCTTTTCCAGCGTCGCTTTTGTGGTACGAACCGTAGATGAGACGCCTTTGATCTGCACACTTTCCATCTCGCAATAGGCATTTTCGCCCAAAAACAACTCCGTAACCGGATTCAAAATCCGCTCGCCGGTACCCTCGCCCTCGCCGTAATGCTTTTCCACATAGCGGATGCGGGCGTTTTTATCAACAAAAAAGCGATGGATGCCGTCGTGCCGGCTTGTTTCACAGCCGGAGTTATGGATGCCGCACCCGGCGATAATGGTAATATCCGCGCCCTCGCCGATATAAAAATCGTTATATACCTTGTCGGTCAAACCGGTTTTGGTCAAAATAACCGGGATATGCACTTCTTCCCCCGTTACCCCGGGCATGACGCGAATATCAATGCCGGGCTTGTCCGTTTTTGGAGTGATCTGCACATGATCGGTGGACTGACGCTCCATCGCCTCGCCGTCTTTGCGAATATTAAACGCGCCGGCGGAAGGGATACCATCCAGATCGGCAATGGTTTTTAATAAGTCGTAATCAATCTTCTGCATTCTTCAATTCTCCTTTCCCCGGAAATTGCAGCCTTCGGAAAATTCTCCCATCAGTTTGGGGAAGATTTCATCCCGAGCGCCCTGCTCGCGGATCTTGCCGTCGGCAATCACGACAATGCGATCCGCCAGCTGCATGATGCGCTCCTGGTGGGAAATAATGACCGTACTGCGGCTGCTGTCGCGGTTCATCGCCTTAAAGCTCTCCACCAGCATGGTAAAGCTCCATAGATCAATGCCCGCCTCCGGCTCGTCGTAAATCGCAAGCCTGAGATCCCGCGCCATCAGCGTAGCAATCTCAATGCGCTTCACCTCGCCGCCGGACAGGGAGGTGTCTACCTCGCGGTTCAGATAGTCTCTGGAGCAAAGTCCCACCGCCGTTAAATAGGAACAGCACTCATCATCGGGCAGGTCGCTGCCGTGCGCCAAACTCAACAGGCGGCGCACCGTCATCCCCTTGAAGCGGGGCGGCTGCTGGAAAGCATAACCGATGCCCAGCTTTGCCCGCTCGTTGATCGCCATATTTGTAATATCGGTATCATTGAATATGATTTTTCCCGCCGTCGGCTGTTCCAGTCCCATAATCAGCCGCGCCAGGGTCGATTTTCCCCCGCCGTTGGGACCGGTAATCACCAGAAATTCGCCGTCCGGGATGGCTAGGTCGATGCCCGTCAAAATCCCGAGCTGCTTTTTATTTTCATCCTCTACGGAAAAAGAAACGTTTTGCAGTTGTAACATAGTAGAACTCCTTCTGCAAAGGGTCAGCCCTTTACGCCTCTATTATATATAGAAAACAGCGAAATAGCAATAGAGAAAGCGGAAGAAGAACGGCGTCCATACCGCTTTTTTGGGGATTTTGAACAGCCGAACGGCAGGTTTTTTGTCAAGTATGGAAAATTTCAAAAAGTTTTCCATTTTTTTGCGTCAAACTATTGCCATTTATTACCATATATGGTAAAATATGGTACATCCAAAAGAAAAGGAAAGGATTGAACCGTTATGAGTGATCAA
Source organism: uncultured Eubacteriales bacterium (assembly GCA_949296825.1). Taxonomy (GTDB): domain Bacteria; phylum Bacillota; class Clostridia; order Oscillospirales; family Acutalibacteraceae; genus RGIG2774. The sequence goes on along the minus strand of CASFQZ010000036.1, from coordinate 54,011 downwards.
ATCAAGATTTTGTTGGCGGAGGACGCCAGCGAGTTTGGCAGGGAATGCGCCGCAGCGCTGCGCGGATACGGGTATGAAGTAAATCTCTGCCCGAAGGACGGAAACGAGGTGCTTACCGCCCTGCGGACCCAGAAGCCCGACGTTTTACTGATGGATGCTTTTATGGCGCGATTAGATGCGCTGGGCGTACTGAAACTGATTGGCAGCAATGAACTGCCGAAAAAACCGGTGGTTTTTCTGCTGTCGAGCATTGATAACCCTGCCTTTGAGCAGGAGGTTCTGCGCGCCGGCGCCAGCTATTATTTTTTGAAGCCGGTGGACATGAATCTTCTGGTGGAGCGAATCATTCAATTCACCGGGAAGATGAACCGCATCGGTCCCATTCCGGTGCAAACAGGCGGCGATCTGGATCTGGAGCTGATCGTCTCGGACATCATGCATCAGATTGGCGTACCCGCCCACATCAAAGGCTATCAATACCTGCGCAGCGCAATCATTCTTTCGGTTCATTCTCCGGAAATGATGAACTCAGTCACCAAAGTGCTGTATCCTACCGTCGCTAAAATGTATAAGACCACCGCCTCCCGGGTGGAACGGGCAATCCGTCATGCCATCGAGGTCGCCTGGGATCGGGGAGATGTGGATGTGCTGAGCGCTTATTTCGGCTATACCATTCAAAATACCCGCGGCAAACCGACCAACAGTGAATTTATCGCCATGATCAGCGACAAGCTCCGTCTGCGGCTGAAAGTTTCCTGACGAGATCCGATTCCAATAAAAAAAGCCCGGGAACCCGGACTTTTCAACAGAAAAAACCTTCGGTGCACCGCCGAAGGTTTTTTGCGCATATAAAAATATTTATTCAACCATCCTGGGCGAATTATTTGAGCAGCTCGGGCAAGTTTTCCAGCGCATTGCGGTTCAGCGAAAACAGAAGGGAGCAGATCGCCTCTTCCTTCGCCTCGTAGCCGGAGCGAATCCACTGCAAAATCACACCGGTGCTGCCGTTAAGAAGATAAGCATCGATAAACTGCTCGCTGCTGCCTAAAAAAGTCAAATCAAGATTTTGAATAAAATGCAGCCCCGCCTGCTGCATGAACCGGCTGCGAAACGACGGGTCGGCGGAATCAATCAGCAGGATGCGAAAGGGCTTGTCGTTCGCCCTGACATATTGCAAAAAAGACAACAGAAATTTATACGCGCCGCTGTCATTTTCCGCGCCGATTCGACGCAAATGCTCACCGGTTGCCTCCAGAAGCTCGTCCTCCACCTCTGTCAGAAGCTGCTTCGGCTCGCCATAGTGGGCGTAAAAGGTCGAGCGGTTCAGCTCCGCCTTTTCACAAAGCTCCCGCACCGATATTTTCGTGATGCTCCCCTTTTCCCGCAAAAGATCCAACAGAGCGTTTTTCAACATCATTTTGGATAGTCTGGTTCGCTGGTTGTTTTTCGTATTCATTGGATTATCCCGTCACTTTTTCAAAATTTGTCGGTTTTGTGACCATTATTTTTTGAACTGCTGATTGCAAAACCAACAGAGTGTCGCTATAATAAAAGTGTAATACAAAGTCACCCTCTTGTCAAGACGAAAAAGGAGGACAAAAAATGCAAATCACCTTCCGCTCCCTGCCAAATTCCCGCGTAAAAAGCCCCGATGTACAGCGCAGCGAAAAATGGCTGGGGTATCTGCTGGGACCCGCCGGCGCCCTGCTGCTTAACGCCGTGCTGGGCACCTACCTGAATGTCTACTACACCGATGTATTAAAGCTGACCTCGGTGTGGGGCGGCGCCTTTTTAACCATTTTTCCGATGATCTCCAAAATCATTGACGCAATCACCAATATTATCATGGGGTACCTGATCGACCACACAAAGACAAAGGAAGGCAAGGCGCGCCCCTGGATTTTGCTTTCCGCGCCGCTGCTGACCATCACCGGTATTCTGCTGTTTACCGTTCCGTCGGGCAGTGAAACGCTGCAGGTGATCTGGGTCTTGGTCTCCTACAATCTATTCTATTCCTTTGCCTACACCATCTTTAACATGAGCCATGGGCTGATGGTGCCGCTGTCCACCCGCAACACCCAACAGCGCGGCTCTCTTTCGGTATTCAATCAGATCGCAACCATCATGATGAGCGGCATCATCGTGGCGCTGATTTTCCCGATGGTAGTCATGCCGATGCTTGGTGTGGACAAGGGCAAATGGATCACCACCATGTGCATCCTTTCCATTCTTGCTCTGCCCCTGACGCTGATGGAATACTTCTTTACCAAAGAACGCGTAACACTGGAGGACGCTGACAAAACGCAGCAGTCTGCCGTCCCTTATCGGCAGTCGCTGAAAGCAATCTTCTCTGACCGCTATATGGTACTGATCCTCCTGTATTTCCTGATTTATACCGTCGGCACACAATTCAAAAATCTGGGTCTGGTATATTTCTGCAATTATGTTCTGGGCACTTACAATGACGGCATCACCCAGACGCTGATCTCTGTGGTCGGCGGCATTCCGATGGGCATCGGCATTTTCGCAGTATGGCCCCTTGCCAAAAAATTCGGGAAGCGGAACCTGACAATGGCAGGCTTTGTGTTGTACGCCATCGGCAGCGCAATCTGCTGGATATTCCCGACCAATATGGTGCTCGTGATCATCGGACAATTTATCAAGAACATCGGCGGCTTGCCCTGCTCCTATGTCTTTATGGCGCTGTTTGCCGATGTATTGGACCATATGGAATGGAAGAACCGCTTCCGCTGCGACGGCGTCGCCATGTCGATTTACAACACCATTGCCGTAGCAAGCATTGGCATTGTGACCGGTCTGTTCAACCTGCTGCTTGCCAAAACCGGCTATGTCGCACCCTATTATGACGCGGCGGGGCAGCTCATCGCCGTACAGGGCGAAGCCGCCAAAAGCGCGATCACCTTCGCCTTTGTGGGATTGGAATCCATCACCGCCGTGCTGCTGGTCATCATTCTGGCGTTTATCCCGGTGGAAAAATACATCAAAAAGGAACAGGAAGAGATCAAAGCCCGGAAGGAGAAAGAAAATGAACTGGCAGAAAACAACCAATAATTCATCATGGCAGCCGGAGCAATACCATCTGACGGCATATCCGGTTCCGGAAGGCAGCCGGGAGCCCTTCGCTCTGATCCTGCCGGGCGGCGGCTACGAACATCTGGCGGATCACGAGGGCGAGCCGATCGCAAAAAAACTGAACGAAAAGGGCATCAGCGCCTTTGTCCTGCGCTACAGCATTGGCGAGCACGCGCGTTACCCCGCGCCCCTTCTGGATGTAGTCAGCGCCCTGCGGCATATTTTTGCCAACGCAGAATCTCTGCCCATTCAAACCGAAGACTATTCCGTTTGGGGTTTTTCTGCCGGCGGGCATCTTTGCGGTCTGACGGCAGCCTATTATAAACGATATCATCTACCGAAGCCGGGGGCTGTGGTCCTTTGTTATCCCGTTGTGACCATGGGCGAATGGACCCACCAAGGCAGCCGGAAAAATCTGCTGGGCAAACATCCTTCCGAGGAAGAGGTCCGGGAAACCAGCATTGAACGGCTGGCAGACAAGGACTTTCCCCCTGCCTATCTCTGGCACTCCGCGCAGGACAGGGGTGTGGATCCGGAGAACAGCCGCCAGCTTGCCCGGGCGCTGACAGAGCACGGCGTAAAGCACCGCTACCACGAATTTCCCTCCGGCGGACACGGCGTCGGACTGGGGCTCGGCACATCCTGCGAACCATGGTTTGACGAGGCGGTCGCGTTCTGGAGAAAAGACGATGAAGCGTAAGAAAAAGGTTGGCATCATACTCGGCGTATTGGTGGTGTTTCTGATGCTTTGGTTTGCCTTTTGTGGTCTGCAATGGAGCTGGGGGCCCTTTGCCCGACTCCACGCCTTAAAAACCAATTCTCTCGCCGGCAATGACGAAAGCTATGCCCTGTCGCAGGTGCAGACTCTGTCCGAAAGCCCTCTGAAGGGAAAAACCATTGTTTTTCTGGGCTCTTCCGTAACCTATGGCGCGTCGTCCAAAGGCGTTTCCTTTGTCGATTATCTTGCCAGGCGCAACGGCTTCACGGCAGTAAAAGAAGCTGTTTCCGGCACGACACTGACAGAGGATGGCAGCAATTCCTATATTTCCAGGCTGAAAAATCTTGATATATCGCAGGCAGATTTGTTTGTCTGTCAGCTCTCCACCAACGACGCTTCCCAAAAAAAGCCCTTGGGAACGATTTTCCCCTCCAGAGACGCTTCTTCTTTTGACACGAAAACCGTTGCCGGTGCAATCGAATATATTATTACCTATGCCGAGGAGAAATGGGGTTGCCCTGTGGTCTTTTACACGAACCCCTCTTATGACAGCGAGCGCTATGAGGCAATGGTTTCTCTTCTGCGTGAAATTGCGAAAAAACGGGAAATTTCCGTTATCGATCTTTGGAACGACGAGGATTTTAACAATATTGCGCCCCAGCAACGCAAAATATATATGGCGGATTCCATTCATCCTACCCAGGCGGGCTATCTGGAATGGTGGACGCCGGTCTTTGAGACCATGCTTTATGAGGTGATACAGAATGAAAGCCATTAACCTGAAAACCGAATACCTGAAAAATCCCATTGGCATTGACATTCCCAATCCCCGCCTGTTCTGGAACTGTGAGGGCGGTAAAAAACAGACCGCCTACCGAATCCATGCCGAGGATGAGGATGGTGCGCAGCTCTGGGACAGCGGTAAGATTCCGTCCGATAAAATGAACGCAATCCCCTATCCGCGCAACCTGATTTCCCGTACCCGCGTCATCTGGCGCGTCAAGCTCTGGGACGAAATGGACAAGGAAGGAACATGGTCCGCGCCCGCCTTTTTTGAAATGGGGCTTCTGAAAAAAAACGAATGGCAGGCAAGGTGGATCACCGGCGATTATGAAGTCGATAAAAAGACCCGTTATCCCGTGGACTGCTTCCGCAAGAAATTTGCCGTCCGGGGCGCAGTCCGGCGCGCCCGGCTGTACGCGACCGCCTGCGGGCTGTACCGCATCCAAATCAATGGCAAAGATATCACCATGCCTCTGGCGCCGGGCATTACCGATTATCGCAAGCGCATCCAGTACCAGACCTATGACATCACAACCCTTTTGACGGAAAACAATGTGATTGAAGCGCAGCTGGCAGACGGCTGGTACCGCGGCAGCTGCGGCGCATGGGGACTGAAAAATCAATACGGCACAGAGACAAAGCTGCTGACGCAGCTGGAAATTTTTTATGAAACTGGCGAAAAACAGACCATCGTCACCGACGGCAGCTGGCAATGGTCCAACGACGGCGCCCTTCGCTTTGCCGACAACAAAGACGGCGAGATCGTTGACGCGAGGATGACGCCCTCCTACCGCGGGCACGCCAAAGAGACGAGCCATCCGGTCTTGCCGGTCTGCTCAAACAATGTACCGATTGCTGAAATGGAAACCTTCTGCGGAAGGCTGCAAACCACCCCCGGAGGCAAAAAGCTAATCGACTTCGGTCAGAACATGGCGGGCTATATCGCGTTGCGCATCCATGGCCACGCCGGGCAGAAAATCGTTCTGCGATTCGGCGAGCTGCTGGAGAACGGCGAATTGACCTTGCGAAACATCCAGTGTGTGGGACCAAAGATCACAACACCCCTGCAAACCATTGATTATACCTGTCGGGAAGGAGAAAATACCTACAAAACATCCTTTGCTATTTTCGGGTTCCGGTATATGGAGATCGTCACCGACCTTGCGGTAAAGGCTGAAAATTTCACGGCGATTGCCGTCTATTCGCAAATGGAGGAAACCGGCTTTTTCCGTTCCTCCAACGAGCTGCTGGACCGCTTTGTACAGGCGACCAAATGGTCCACCAAGAGTAACAGCACCGACCTGCCCACCGACTGCCCCACCCGTGAGCGCCACGGCTGGACCGGAGACGCACAGATCTTTTTCCAGACTGCCTCATATCTATTTGATTATGCTGCATTTTCCCAAAAATATCTACGCGATGTGTACGACCAGCAGCAAAAAAACGGCAAGCTGCCGCAAATCGCCCCGCCGGGCGGCGTTGATTTTTATATGGCTGCCATGGACGGTTCCGTCGGCTGGGCGGATGCCGGCGTACTGATTCCCTATTGGTTCAGCAAGCAGTATGACGATCCGGATCTCTTGCGCACTTATTACGAGCCAATGAAACGGTATGCCCGTTTTATGCAGCGCCGCTGCGGCAAAATTTACCCGACTGCCCGCTATTCCGGCGTACATGGGAAAAACCGCAGATATTTGTGTAATTTCGGGCAGGCTTACGGCGAATGGGCGGAACCGGCAGATGTCGTTCCCCAGAGCTGGACGACCTGTGTGGTAACCCATCCGGAGACCGCTACGGCATATACCTCCCTTGTGATGGAATGTATGGCTGCCATTGCCGATCGACTCGGCAAAACAGAGAACGCCAAAGAATTCCGCGATTTTTCCGAAGGCAACAAAAAAGCCTATCAGGCGCTGATGAAAACCAAGCGTTATTCGCTGGATACCGACCGGCAGGCGCGGCTGGTGCGCCCTTTGGCGCTGCATATGCTGGACCCGCAGCAGACCGCCTATGCACAAAAGCGGCTGATCCAGGCGCTGGAGCATTACGACTGGCGGCTCGGCACGGGCTTTCTTTCCACGCCGTTGATCCTCGACGTATTGACAGACATCAACCCGAAATACGCGTATCGTCTGCTGGAAAATGAAAAAATGCCCGGCTGGCTCTTTATGACCAAGGCAGGAGCAACGACGATCTGGGAGTCCTGGGAGGGAACCGAAGCACAGGGCGGCATCGCCTCGCTGAATCATTATTCCAAAGGCGCTGTCTGTGAATGGCTGTTCCGGCAAATGTGCGGCATTCAGGTCGCCGGCAGCAATCACTTTGTGCTGTCGCCGCTGCCCGGCGGGCATTTCACCTTTGCCGAAGCGGAATACCGCAGCATTTTCGGCACGATAAAAAGCGGCTGGCAAAAGGAGAGCGACGGATATCGCTTCACCTTTACCATCCCCGCCAACTGCACCGCCGATCTGCTGCTGCCCGACGGTACCCGTCAGACCCTTTCGGCGGGGGAATATACCATGACCGCCAAGGGCTAACCCTTGCGCACCGTAAAAAGCTGTGCTACAATACATAACAAATATACAGAGCGAGGAATCGTATATGAAAGATATTTTAACCGCGCCGTTCCTGACCCAAATGCGGGAAACAACGGCGAATATGTACCGTCTGGGCTGGGATGAGCGCAACGGCGGCAATATCAGCCTGCTTCTAACGGAAGAAGAGATCGGATCCTATTTGGATCTGACCGATGTCAAACGAAGGATTCCGACGGGCTTTACCGCCAAGGAGCTGGATGGGAAATACTTCCTGGTCACTGGCACCGGAAAATATTTCAAGAATGTCCAGGCGGATCCGGCAAACAACTTAGGTCTCATTCGCATCACACAGAACGGTGCATCCGCTGAGCTGCTCTGGGGCTGGGAGGACGGCGGCAAGTTTACCAGCGAGCTGCCCGCCCACCTGATGAGCCACCGCGCGCGCCTTGCCGTCGATCCGGAGAACCGCGTTGTGATGCACTGCCACCCAACCTATACGCTGGCGATGAATTATGTCCACCCCCTGGATGAGCGGGAAATGACCCGCACCCTCTGGCAAATGTGCACCGAATGCATCGTTGTATTCCCGGACGGCGTCGGCGTGCTGCCCTGGATGCTCTGCGGGACCAACGAAATCGGCGAAGCCACCGCGGAAAAAATGAAGGAATACCGGCTGGTGATCTGGGGGATGCACGGCATTTACGGCGCAGGAAAAACCATGGACGAGGCCTTCGGATTGATCGAAACCGTAGAAAAAGCGGCGCAGATCTATATGCTGACCGCCCACCTGCCCCGTCTGAATACAATCCGGGACGACCAGCTGCGCACCCTTGCCGAGGCCTTCGGCGTAGCATACCGCAAAGATTTCCTGAACGAATAAGAAACCCTCCTGCAGCATCAATCCTGCCCGCCACGATTCGATTTTCTGCCCCTTGCAAAAGAATAGAACATCTGGTATAATTCTTACATACGCGGGTATGGCGGAATTGGCAGACGCGCAAGATTTAGGATCTTGTGCCGCAAGGTGTGCAGGTTCGACCCCTGTTGCCCGCACCACATCGGAGCAAAGCAGCCTTTGCTCCGATGCTTTTTCTTTGCATATAAAATAAGCGTCCGCAGCGGCAAAAGGGCTGCGGACGCTATTTTTATTCTTTCTTACGAATCCTTTCCCGGCAAAAGACAGCAAAGAAAACGAAAGACCATTTCGTGAATTGTAATATCCGGCATTTCAATTCCAGCCATCTGTACAGCAGCGCGCTGTTTTTCCGAAGAAAACACAAAGGAATAAACACCGAATAAAAAGGAAATCAGCGACATGATCAGAGACCGTATCTCCCGTTCGCCTATGGCAGGGGAATACCGTTGTAGGATACCGGACAAACGCTCTCCCAGCCTGGAATACATGGTTTTAAACTCGCTTACTGCCTCCACCCGGCTATTCTGCTCAATCTCATACAGATTCATATGTAAAATGCGCAGCATCAAATCGCGGCTTTCCAATGTTTTAGCAATGGCGTGCGCCAGCTCCTCTTTGGAACACCGCCCGGCATCCGGCTCTATTTTCCGCAGTGATTCCAGCCAGCGCCCGTATTCCCTCACCAGCAGAGCCAGCAAAATCTCTTCCTTTGTCTCAAAATAACGATAGATGGCAGGGCGCGTACAGGTCAATTCCGTGCTGATTTGCTTAATGGTGACCCCTAAAAAGCCGTGAGCGCGATAAATTTTTTCACCGGCATCCAAAATTTCCTCCCGGCGTTTTTCCAACTGCTCCGGCGCAACTTTCGGCATGTTTTTGCTCCTTCCCACTAAAAATGCTCATATCCCGTATATTTATATAAAATCCACCGTTGACCTGTTCAAATCATACGCCTTCTTTCGGACGTTGTCAATCCCGCTTCCACCTCTTTGCCGCTTGTATTGATTTGACTCCCTCGTATAAAAATCTTATTCTTATTCCTGTTCTTCCGGCAAAATGTTTCGTGCTGCCTTTCTTTTTTACACAAAGAAAAAAGAAACGACTTCTTTTCCCATGGTCCGCTCTTGAAAGTCCGACCGCTTTCGCAGCGACTTTTCGATATACTGAATAGGAATCCATCGATTTGACTGTAAAAAAGAAGGGAACAGCTATGCAAAAAGAAAAGAAGCAAAAACGACTTGAAAAAATCTCGCTGCCACCTGAAATCCAGGAGGTGCTGCGCGTTGCTTTCCAGTATGTCGGTTTATTTCTCGGCGGTCTGCTCCTGTCGTTGGGGGATCTATTTTCCGGTCTTTCCCCCTTTGGCGTCTCATTTGCACTCAGCGTGCCGCTTACCTTTTTGCCCGCGGCTGCCGGCGGCGCGATTTTAGGATATTTGATCGGCGAAGACAGCACCGGTATTATACGCTATGCCGCCGCACTGATCATCGGCGCGATTATCCTGTTTACATTACAACAGGTGCTTTCACGGAAATATAAGCCGTCTTTTGCCGCCATCATAACAGGTCTATGCCTTTCCGCCACCGGCATTGCCGTTGCTGTCGGCGCTTCGCAGTCCGCCGCCGAAATTTTACTATATACGGCAGAGGGCGTGCTAGGCGGCTGCTATTGTATGTTTTTCCGCTACACCGCCCGGATCTTGGAAGAGATCAAAATACGGCGCGTGTTAAAAAGCCGGGAATGGATCTGCCTGCTGCTGACTGCCGCAGCGTTTTTACTTGCCGTCAGCCCACTTCAAATATTCGGCGTTTCTCCGGCACGGATGCTCTGCGCATTCGCCATCCTTCTCTGCGCCCGATTCGGCGGAGAAACCGCCGGTGCGATCGCAGGCATCTGCTTTGGCTGCGTTATGGGGTTTTCAGATCAAATCATGCTTTTGGGGAGCAGCTGGGCATTGGGAGGGCTGATCGCCGGGCTTTGCGGTAAGGGCGGCAGGTTTCCCTGCGCCATCGGGTTCCTTCTGGCGCACGCGACGGTGCTGCTGTTTGCTGGAGATGGAGAGCAGCTGCTGTTTACCGCCATGGAAGGCGGGATTGCCTCCATCGTCCTGTTGGTGCTGCCGAAAAAAACATGCGACTTTTTCTCCTCCTTTTTTGTCCGCCCCGGCTTTACCCCGGAAACAGACAATATGCGTGAAATGCTCAGCGAAAAACTACACGCCGCCTCCGCTACCGTTTATGAAATTTCCGGCTCGGTACGAGCGGTATCCAAAGCCCTGGCGGGCATCAACAAGCGAAAGGAAAAAGCCGTTTATGCGCCGGTGAAGGATACGGTATGCCGTCATTGCAGCCACATGAACAGCTGTTGGGAATACAATTTTGAAAACACGTTAGATGCCTTCAATCGCATGATCCTCTGTCGAAAAAACGGAGATATCCCGACTCGGGACAATTTACCGCCTTATTTTGCCTCTCACTGTATCTGCGTGGAAGAACTGCTTGCCTGTTTCAATCGCTGCTACTCCGACCGGGAATTTCAGGATGCGGCAGAAGCAAAAATCGCCGACGCACGGTCGGTAGCGGCAGATCAGTTTACCTCCCTCTCGCTGATGTTGGAAAATCTTTCCGAGGAATTACAGCGAGACGTGATCTTCGCGCCGGATACCGCAAAAAAAGCGGCGCGCGCAATGGAAGATGAAGGCGTCCATGTCCTGGACAGCCTTTGCGTAATCAATGAAGGAGGTTATGCCGTCCTTCAAATCTTCTGCGCACCTGCCCGCAAAAAATTAAGCGCGTCTTCCCTGGCGCATACGGTATCCGACGCGACGGGCATCCATTTTGATCCGCCGGTCGTCGGCAGGAACAGCGGCGAACGGATTCTTCTGCTGTTTTGTGAAAGCCCGCCCTGCATGGTCAAAGCCGCCGCCAGCCAGCTGACCGGTGAGGGAGAGAGTGTCTGCGGCGATGCTTATGATTTTTTTAACGACGGAAGGGGACATTACATCATGATTTTAAGCGACGGCATGGGCACCGGCAGCCGCGCCGCCGTAGACGGTACCATGACCACCGGACTTGCCGGAAAGCTGATCCGCGCAGGCTTCAGCTTTGAGTGCGTCGTCAAAACCGTCAACTCGGCTCTTCTTGTTAAATCCAAAGACGAATCTCTATCCACGCTGGATATCATCAGCATTGACCTGTTCAACGGAGAAGCCACCTTCTATAAAGCAGGCGCCGCCGCGTCGCTGATTTGCCGTCGAGGCAAGACCATTCGAGTCGAACGATCCTCCCTGCCGCTGGGTATTCTGCGGGACGTGGAATTCGAACGGGTGAGCGGAAAAATTGGGGACGGGGATCTTTTGCTGATGATGAGCGATGGCGCGATGGGAATCCCGCCCGACGAGCTGCGCCGCTGTCTGTCGGAAAACGCCCAGAAACCGCCCGCAGAAATCGCATCGGCGGTAACCGCTCTTGCCAAAGAATATGCCCCCGCCCGCAGCGACGACATCACCGTTCTTGCCGCCGTCATTCGCAAAAAAGCATCGTAAAAAAAGAGGGGTCGGTCCCACGCCGATCCCTCTTTTTTGTCGCGCTCAACGATAATCCTTTTTCTCGACCAAAAACTTTTTCTCCTCAGGCTTCAGATCAAGACCGATGGTGCCGCCGGGATTCATCAGATAATCGGGGTCAAAATACTCTTTCAGTACCTTAAGAACGCCATATTCTTTCTCGCCCAGATATCCTTCCAGCCACGGGGCAAACATCTTGCCGATGCCGTGGTGGTGACTGATTGCCGCTCCGGATTTCTGAATTGCATCCAGAATCGTGGTATGATAACGCTTGAATTCGGCGGAATTGTTCATCTTGGTGATAAAGATAAAATACAGATTTGCGCCCTGGGGGTAGCAGTGGGACATATGGGTCGTAACTACCGTATTGGGCAGCGCATGGCAGACCGCCCGCACATCCCGATGCACCTGCGCCATATTGGACCAGTTGACCGTGCATTCCAGCGTATCGGTGGTCACGCTGAAATCCATCAATGTATCGCGCAGATACGGGTCATTGAATCGCCCCTTCTCCCAGCTCTTTGTCACAAAGCCGGTCATCGGCATCGCGCCGTATTTACGGGCAATGCGGGCAATATTTTTCGCCACATTTCTGGAAAAGCCCTTTTCGCCGTCGGTGAAGCCCAGGAACATACAGCGCTGCATATCCTGGAAGCCCAGCTTATCCAATAGGGGCGCCAGCGGCGTTTCGTCAACATTATATAGTTTCAGCATCAGGTTGGTCTCTTCCGGGTCAGACAGGCGGAACACCGAGGAATAGCCACATTCGTGCTGCATCATTTCCCGGGCAGCGTCCATAGCGATTTCCCAATTTTTGAACATATAGGAGAAGCGTTTGCGGTTTTCGGGCATCCAGCGAAAGACCTTCAGGGTTACCTCCGTCAGGACACCGAAGGTACCTTCGCTGCCCATCATAATCTGATTCAGATCGGGGCCGGTGGCTTCGCGCGGGTAATGGCTGGTCACGATTCTGCCGATGGGCGTGGCGTATTTCTGCCCCATCACAATATCGGCAATGGTTCCATAATAGGTACTGTTCTGACCGGCGCCGCGGGTAACGACCCAGCCGCCGACGCTGCTGTATTCAAAGGACTGAGGGAAATGCCCGCAGGTATAGGGGCGCTTCGCGCCAAACAGGGTCGGCGCGTTGTGCAGCGTCTCCTCCAGCTTGGGACCGGACATGCCTGCCTGTACGGTAATGGTCTGGTCGGTCTCATTAAAGCTGATGACCTTGTTGAATCGTTTGCGCATATCCAACGTGATGCCGCCCTTGACCGCCTCAACACCCCGCGTAACACTGCTGCCGCCGCCGTAGACATAGACGGGCAGCTTTTCTTTGACGGCATAGGCGACGATCTGCTCGACCTGCTCGGTGGTGTCGGGATAAACCACCACGTCCGGCAGATTTTCAATTTCCTTATGCCGCAGGCGCAAAAGGTCGTAAGCGGTACAGCCATATGCTACCGCCAGACGGGGGTAGTCCTGGGTCGTAACAAAATCCTTGCCGACAATTTTTTCCAACGCGGCGATATGTTCCGGCGCAATTTTCGACGGATACTCGGAAAGGTCAACCGGATCAAAGCCGATGTCATCGGTATAATCGCGGAAATCGTCGTCGGTCATGTCAAACCGTTCTTTCATCAACTTATAGAGCGACTCTTTGGGATATTTGAAAAATTCCGGATCGCCCCAACGGAAAATCGAACGGTAGCTGCCCTCGGGCGCGGGGGTCAGAAGCCATTTCGGTTCAAAGCCCTTATACGGTTTGTTACTCATCTTTCAGGTCTCCTTTGGTAAATTTTATGATTTTCTTATACAGCGGCTCCAAATGGGAAAAGATTTTCCGATAGGCGCCATAATACAGTCCCATATAAACATGGTGCACATCCTCCCGCGGAAGGAAGCAGTCCTTCACGTGGACCATATGGGCAATGGCATCCTCATAGTCCCGGAATTCTCCCTTCGCAAGGAAGGCAACCATCGCCGCTCCCACCGAAGACGCTTCGTGGGTCTGGATGCGTTTGACCGGTCTGCCGAAGATGTCAGCGGTGATCTGACAGACGATGTCGCTCTTTGCGCCGCCGCCCGCCACAAATAACTCATCCACCTTTTTATGCGAGCGCTTTTCCATGATATTCAGTGAATGAAACAGCTCAAAAACAATTCCCTCAATGATGGCGCGATAAAAATGGTAATGGGTATGGTAATCGGCAAAACCCAGCACCGCGCCTTTGGAGGTGGGATTTTTGATGCCGGGAGTCCAATAGGGCTGTAAAAGCAGACCGTTGCATCCCGGCGGAATGCGCTCAATCTCATGGTCCAGAATCGATTCCGGCGAACAGCCCCGTTTTTCCGCTTCCATGCGCTCCTCGGCGCCGAATTCCCGCACAAACCAGGAAAGCAGCCAGAAACCGCGATACAGCTCGATTTCCGGATTATACAAATGATTCGGGACCGCCGGATACGCAGGCAGATACTGCTGTGGCTCAAAATATTTTTCCACTGCCATCTGGATGGTTGCCGTGGTGCCATAGGAAATGGCGGCGCGGTTCTCCCTGATCACCGAAAGCCCCAGCGTTTCGCAGCCCTTATCGGAGCCGGTAGCAATAAGCGGCAGCCCCTCCGGCACGCCGCTTCTGGCGCTGAATTCAGCGGTAATCCTGCCGATAATTTCTCCGGATTTAACGGGCTGGATCAGCTTTTCTTCCGGCACATCGGTAATGCAGCGGGTAAAATCATTCTTTTTCTTCCAGACTCTCTTTTTGGAATCAAAGGGAATATGCCCGATCATATTCGCTTCGGCATCGGTCAAAGCACCGGTCAGCTTATAATTGAGATAGGTGGGCAGCATGACATATTTATCGGTTTTCGCCCAGATTTCCGGCTGATTCTGCTTCAGCCAATTGGCGACCGTTTCACAGTAAAGCGTTTTGGTGGCGCTCTCCATGCCGGCGATTTTGAAAAGCACCGATTTCCACAGCGGAAAAGGATGATCAAAGTCCGCCTCGCGCCGGTCGAGCCATAAAATCATATCCCGAAGGGGTTCTTTGTTTTTGTCCAGACACAGCACGGTATCCCGGATCACGGTCATGGTAACGGCGATAATATCCGAAAGCCGCTCAACGTTCCTTTCGCAAATCTCTTTCGCCAACATACAGATACGGTCATAGTAAAAATCCGGACGCTGTTCTGCCCAGCCGGGATTGCGCGAATAATAGGGCTCGGTATATTTTTCCTGCGCATAATCGGCAAAGCTGCCGTCCTTGCGAACCAGAAGACAGCGCGCACTTTGCGTACCGATATCAAAGGTTAAAACCAGCGGCTCTCCCATCTTATCCCTCCTGCTTCTCATGCAGCAGCATGTCGCTTTCCGAAATCACATCCACCGAAAGACCCAGCACATTTTCGATTACCGTTTCACCGCGGGCAACGGGCTTTGTGACCGTCACCTTTTTGATCTCCCGCATGACGTCAAAGATGCGCTCCTTCGGAATCTCGGCGGACACCCGCACCGGCAGCACCGGCGCATCGGGAAAGGAGGTGCGCACGGTGGTACAGATGGTACGCATCGGATGCAGCATCTCCGATACGGCAAAGGCTTCGCCCCGTTTACAGGCGTTGCCGGTTACGGAAATATTTTCCCCTTCGCCGTCCACCCGCAGGCTGCAGCCCCTCGGGCAAACGATACAGGTCAGCTCAGTCATTGCCCTTCACCTCAATTTCCAGTTGGATCTTTGTATCCTTTTCGATGCCGTAAGACGAGAAGTCCAGCGTCAGACGCTCCATTTCCGGCGGACGGAGGAAACGGTATTTTTTGGCAAATACCTCTTTGCCGTCCACCGTCAGTGTCAGACGGCAATCGTTCAGCACCTCCCGGCTGCGGAAATACAGCACCGTTTCATGGTTATCCGCTTTCCGATTCAGTTTTTGCGGAACGCAGTACGCCAGTGCTTTCCCTGCATGGATATCAACCCATTCGCGCTTGCCGCCCCGATACAGCGCCGCGTTTTTTCCCGCCAGCTCGCCGCTTTCAGACACATAATCCACCAGATCGTTGACATGCAGGGCGTTGCCGCAGGAAAAAATGCCTTCCTCGCTGCTCATCAGCTGCCCGTCGCAAATCGGTCCCCTGGTTGCCGGGGAAAGAGAAACACCCAGCGTTTCCGCCAGTTCATTTTCCGGAATCAGCCCCACGGACAAAATCAGCGCGTCGCAGTCGAGGATTTGCTCGGTTCCCGGAATCGGCGTCATAGTTTCATCTACCTTGCTGATTTCCACCTGTTCCAGCCGGTCCACACCGAAAACCCGCGTGACGGTGTGGGACAGATACAGCGGGATATGATAATCATGCAGACATTGATGAATATTTCTGGTCAGCCCGGAGGGTGTGGACTTCGCCTCATATACGCCGATGACCTCGGCGCCTTCCAGTGTCAGGCGGCGCGCCATAATCAGACCGATATCGCCGCTGCCCAGAATGACGCATTTTTTGGCAGGCAGCTCGCCCAGCAGATTGGTGAAATGCTGCGCCGTGCCCGCCGTAAAAACCCCGGCGGGACGGGTTCCGTGTATGGAAACCTGTTTGGCGGTGCGCTCCCGGCAACCCGTCGCCAGCACCAGCGTTTTGGAGTGGACGGTCTCCACACCGTCCCGGCTGACCAGGGTTACATCAAAGCCGCTGTTCTTCCTTTGAAGCCTCGTGACAAAGGTCAGAAGCCGCGTCTCACAATCGGTTCTTTGCAGCTCGTCGATAAACCGCTCGGCATATTCCGGACCGGAGAGCTTTTCGCCGAAACGGACCAGCCCGAACCCGTCGTGGATGCACTGTTTGAGAATACCGCCCAAGCGCGCCTCCCGCTCAATCAGGAGCGTTTTGGCGCCGTTACGGCAGGCGGAGATTGCCGCAGCCAGCCCGGCGGGACCGCCGCCAATAACGGTGACATCATAATTTCGCATAGCCGATGTCCCTTTCTATCTGTTTTTCTTAAATTTTGCCATAGGTAATCACCGATTCCGCCGAGGATTTGCGTACCTCGGAAATCGGAATGCCAAATTCATCGGCGATGATTTTAGTAACCAGCGGCGAGCAGAAGCCCCCCTGGCAGCGTCCCATGCCGGGGCGCACCCGCTTTTTTACGCCGTCTACCGTGGGAACGCAGATCGGCGAGCGAAGGGCGTCCAGAATCTCACCCTTGCTGATCTCCTCGCAGCGACAGACAATCACGCCGTAGTCAGGATTTTTGCGAATCAGCTGTGCCCGCTGTTCATCACTCATTTCCCGCAGCACGGGAACGCCTCTGCGGTGCGGATCAAAGGCATCATTCTTTTCCACCGGCATTTCCTGTTTCAAAAGCCCCACCGCCATCTGCGCAATATCCAGCGCGACGGCGGGCGCGGTGGTCAGTCCCGGGGACTGGATGCCGGCGCAATGAATAATATTTGCGGTATGCCTGCCCTTTTCGATGATGAAATCCTCCTCAAAGGTCGGCGCGCGCACACCGGTAAAATAGGTGATAATGTCCCGCCGCGACAGCTTTGGCATGGTTTTGGTCTGCTTGTCGAACACGGTGTCGATGCTCTCTTTCCTGGTGGCAGTATTTTCCTTCTCCCAGGTTTCCACCGCGTCCGGTCCCACCAGCAGGTTATCGTGGACGGTATGCAGAATCCCGCCGCCCTTGGAGTGGGTCTTTTTCAGCGTCAGCTCCTTGATCGAGGCAATGGAATGCATCAACACACCGGCTTTGGTATCCAGAATGGAATTGGTGCCCCGGCGCGGATGGATGGAAAAGAACCGATCCTGCGCCATGGCGGCAATGTCGTCGGCAAAGACCCCGGCGGCGTTGATGACTAATTTGGGATAAAGGGTGCCGCGGTTGGTTGTGACGCTGATTATTTTGCCGTTTTTCACCTGCATGGCGGTAACCGCCGTGTTCAAAGAGACCCGCGCACCGTTGGTGACTGCGTTTTCTGCATAAGCAATGGTCAGCCCGTAAGGGCAAACGCAGCCGGAGGACGGATTGGAAATGGCAAAGCGGAAATGCTCGGAAAAATTCGGCTCCCGCATCCGCAGCTCCTGTTCTGAAATCAGCTTGGTATCCTCAATGCCGTCATGATACTTGCGCCACAGACAGTACAGCCCCACCAGCGGCTTTAAGTATCCCTTGTCAAAACAAACATACTGCCCGACCCGCTTGAAAGGAACATCCAGCTCCTCGCAGATTCTGCCGTACATGGCGTTGGCGCGGCGGATATAATAGTGCTTCAGCGAGCCCTTACCCAGATCGATGCCCGGATGAACTTCGCCGTCGTTTCTGCCCGACGCCTGCAAAGCCAGGTCGGCTTCCTTGTCCACCAGCAGAATATTCAGCTTCCACTTACTTAGCTCCCGGGCAATGGAAACGCCGGAGATGCCGCCGCCGATGATCAGAACATCGGGCGCATCGCCCTCCAGCGCCTGATCGCGCAGCGACGGCAGACGGAGCGCAGACGGCTTTGCCTCCTGGCACCGGATATCGTTGACAACATGGGTTTTGCTGTATTTTTCCGCCGCTGTATCGCAGGCTTCGATCACCTGCTGCCAGGTATCCAGCGTGCCGCTGACAAACCGGCAGCCGTCGCGCTCTTCACAGCGCACCGCGCCGCCGAAGCGTTTTTGCAGTTTTCGATTGATCTGGTCGATTCGTTTCACAGCGAAGACTCCTTCCGGACGGATAAGTCGGTCGATTAACTTAACTATACGGGTATCATACACCCTCTATTCGCTTTTGTCAATAGTGGATAAAATTTTTGGATTCATTTTTCAGAATTTATCCGGTTTTCAAATAAAAAGCCGAAGATTTTTTACATCTCCGACTTTTCTGCCATCGTATAGGTTCTTCTGCGGTTTCGCCTATGCGTTATCCACAAACGAAGGCAGAGCGCCGTGACCGGCCTCTCCGCTGTCGGTTTATCAAAAAAGAGCTTGCCCGCCGCCTGCGCTGAAAACCTTCCATTCATAGAAGCGCCAGCCCTGCCCGCAGTCACCGGATTGTTTACGCAATGCTCTGACACAAATTGGTATGTCATATGTGGCAAAACAGCATAAAAGCACAGTCTACCCTTCTGAACGGCAGACTGCCATATTCATCGATGTATCGCTGCCTCCGGGGCTTTGCGGCTGGGAGATCTGCATATCAAAACCGGTTGCCGTTCCGCTTGCCGCAGCTGGCGGTAAAGATCTTTCCCTTCTCCGTGCCATTTCTTGCGACCTGTTAGAACGGAATAGCGCCACCTTTTCTGATATTTTCCTGTTTTTTACGCATAGAATGTAACTTTACCAGCACAAAAAAACTTAAAATCAATTTTCCATAAAGGATGTTAATTCAGCCAAAAATCAACAGAATAAATCACTAAGCAAAACAGCCGAAGCGCAGTTCGGCTTCGGCTGTTGGGGGATTATATTTATGATTTTCCGGTGATCTTCTCCAACACCGGCAGCAGGGCGTCGTTGTCAAACAGCTCTACCATGCCCTTGTCGCAGGCGGCGGCAAATTTGGGGTCGATAGGCAGACGCGCCACACAGTCGATATGATGCGCCGCGGCAATTTGCTCGATATGGCTTTCGCCGAAAATCGAATGCTTTTTTCCGCAGTCAGGGCACTGGAAATAGGACAGGTTTTCCACCAGCGCCAACACGGGGATATCCATCATATCCGCCATTTTGACCGCCTTTTCGACAATCATCGACACCAGATCCTGCGGTGAGGTGACAATGACCACGCCATCCACCGGAATAGACTGGAAGACCGTCAGCGGCACATCGCCGGTTCCCGGCGGCATATCAATGAACATAATGTCCTCGTCCTTCCAGATCGCATCGGTCCAGAATTGCTTGACCGTACCGGCAATCAGCGCGCCGCGCCAGATGACCGGATCGGTCTCATGCTCCAGCAGAAGATTCAGCGAAACGATATCGATACCCGTTTTGCTTTGGGCGGGGAAAAAGCCGAACTCCGACCCGGCAAGCCGCTGGTGTACGCCGAACGCCTTGGGAATGGACGGACCGGTAATATCCGCATCCATAATGGCGGTTTTATTGCCGGCGCGCTGGGAGAGCACCGCCAGCATGGAAGTCACCAGGGATTTTCCGACGCCGCCCTTGCCGCTGATCACAGCAATGACTTTTTTCACACTGCTCAGCTCGTTCAGGCTATCCTTCTGGGGCGCTTCGCGTTCGGAACAGTTCTGCGCGCAGCTGGCGCAGTCATGATTGCATTCACTCATACCAAAACCTCATCCTTCTCATCCAAAAAATAGGTTTCAAACGCGGCGTTTTCCGCCGTATAGTGGAAAAACGTATCGTTATCCATATCCAAAAAATAAGTACGCAAAATCCGCAGAACCCCGCCGTGCGCAACCAGCAGAAGATCGGTGTCCGCATAGGAAGCAATGATCTCATCCAGACAGGTATAGACCCGCTGGGCGGTATCCAACATCGATTCGCCGCCGGGGTAACGGATGGCAAAATTGCGTTTCGTTTGCAAAAAGCCCGGCGTAAAGCGGTCCATGCCCTCAAATCTGCCGTAGTCCTGCTCCCGCAGACGCGGGTCGGTAATCAGCGGAATTGTCAGCCGTTCGGCGGCGATGCTGGCGGTATGCAGTGCCCGCTTCATATCCGAGCAAATCACCAGCTGCGGCGGTCGGGAAAGCTTTGCCAGTTTTTCCGCCAGTTCTTTCGCCTGTCGAATGCCGGTTTTGTTCAGGTCCACATCCGTCACACCGCTGATTTCATTCCGCTCGTTCATATCCGTCTGCCCGTGACGGGCAGCGTAGATCCGCATATTCTCACCACCTGACAGACAGAAAAGCGGCAGGGCTTGCCGCTCTTCCAAAAAAACACAAGGGGATTTAATTGACTGCCTGCTGCTCGGTGCCGAAAATCTTCACCGAATAGGAGCTGCCTTCCAGATCCGCAGAGACGGAAACCATGACCGACCCGTCGGAAAGCACGGCAGGCGCAAATACCCGAGCAAACATATCATTATAATAACAGCCGCAGGCGCTGTCTGTCTTGCCCAGAACGATCGCCGCCATATTATTGGAAAGACCGCGCATAAAGACATTTGTGCCGTCGGTCACAAACAGATCCGGCGCAAAGCCGTTGGTGTTGGAAACCGAAAGGGTAACCGACTGCGCCGTCATAATGTTATACATCTCCAGCGTATTCTTATTCAAAAGCCAGTCACCGCTGCGCAGATAATTCTCATGGTAATCGCCCTCAAAATCCTTGATGACATTTTCCGTTCCATCTGCCACGGCGATGATTCGGAAGCCGTTTTCGCCGTTGCGCTTCAGGCAGACGACACGCCCCTCTTCGTCAAAATTAAAATAGAAATCTACAACATCCTGAATATAGCGGTTGTTGTCGCGATTATTGCCGGAGCCGCCCGCCATATAAATATCCATATTCTGATCCTCGGTATACAGATGATACTGCCGGGCGGAGAAGAACAGGAAGTTTTCGCCGCAGCGATGCACCGCATCCTCGGTCAGCATGGAATAATCCGCCCGAGCGGCGCCGGTATTGTCATAGGCGCGGTTATCAGTGGAAAGAATGTTTTCCGTCTCTCCGGATTCTATCCGATAAATAAAGTTCTCTTCATAAACCTTATCGTTGCTGTAAAAATCTTCCTTGGTCGTATCCACCAGTACCAGATACGCGCCGTCCTCGGTATAGGAGGCAGGCAGGTTCATCAAACGGAAAAAGGCGTAGTCGTAAATATAAACCTCGGCGTCGGAATTTTCCGTCGTAAACAGACCGTAGCCGGTCACTGTGCCATCCTCGGCGGTATAATAATGAACGCTTGCCGGAATCTCCTGATCGGTGCAAGTGACCGTTACCTCAAAGGTACCGCTTTCGGGTACCTGGGTAATCTGTGTACCCTTGACCTGATAAAAGGAAACACTGCCGTCCCTCGCCATAGTATAATACAGATCCTCAATATCCGTTTTCAGCATCGGCTCGGCGTTATCAACAGAACCCTTGACCATCATCACATAGCCGTCGCTGTCTGTTGCGATGGCGGGCGGCGCCGTCGTGCCTTCGTCGCCGGTAAAAACCTGACGGATGTCGTCGCGCAAAAACACACCGACCATCACCAGAACAGCAAGCAGCACCACAACAGCGGTAATGATATAACCTTTTTTCATTTTTCTCAGTCCCTTTCGGTTGCGATCTGATGCAATTTCTTAGACCTCCATTATATAAAACCAAATCGCGAAAGTCAATTCATAAATCATGAATTATCTTCTGTTTCGGGGCTTCTGCCTTAAAAAAGCAAATTTAACAGCGCCGTTACCCCGGCGCCAAGCGCGGCGCCCACCGCCAGCCAAAATCCCCCGCGCAGGCGGCGTTTTTGTTCCCGCCTGCGCAGACGGGGCGGCACGGCATTCCTGACCGACTGCGCTGCCCGCGCCTCCAACCGGCTGTTTTCCTCGCCGCTGTACTCCGGTTTGACAAAAAAGATTGCTTTTTCAAAATAATCGCTGCCGGTATCGTGCAACTCCAGCACACATTTGCTGACACCTTTTACAACCATCGCGTTCCCGCCTTTCCCGTTTATTTTTGCCGCAGAAGGCAGATTTATGCGAAAAACCGCTCCCACTGAAAGCAGGAGCGGAAATTTTCATTCCGTCAATTGATCGTACGCGGCAAAGAAAGGAGCCAGCTGCGCCTCAATTTCTCTTACGCCGCCTTTTTTTGCGCTTTCCATATTCAGCGGCAGCACAGGATCATGTACACTCAGCCGCAATAGCGCCCATCCTTCGCCATGGTCTTTATCAAAGGAAAAGCGTACGCCTTCGCGGTTATCGTCCGCCAGCGTCACCCCGGGCTGTTTTTTCGCCCAGGCGGTCAGCTCGTCGATCACCCGACTTCCATATGCTCTGAAATCCTCGCAAGAAATATGCAGCCGCACTTCCTTAGTCTCGGCAGGCTCTTCCAACGCGCGAATCAGATCGGAAAGGCTCTTGCCTTCCTGCTTCATCCGCGCGGCACGAATGATCAGCTTTGTCATCAGATATGCGCCGTCATCCAGAAAGTAATTTTCCCGCAACGCCGCATGACCGGAAGTCTCCATCGCCAACGGACAGTTGACGCCCTGCTGATTTAATCGAATTGCCTCATTGATCACATTTTTATAGCCCCGGCGGTAGCGGTAGTGGCAGCCGCCCAGCGTTTCGGTGATAAATCGCTTCAAACCGTCGCTGGTCACCGAATCGGTGACAATGGTCGCCCCCTTTTCCTGCTCCAGCACAATCGCCGCCGCCAACGCGATCAGGCGATTACGATTGATCTCTCTGCCGTCGTGATCCACACAGGCAGCCCGATCCACATCGGTATCAAAAATCACGCCCAGATCCGCGCCGCTCTCCCGGACCGCCCGGCTGACCTCGTGCATCGCTTCTTCATTTTCCGGATTGGGTGAATGGTTGGGGAACCTGCCGTCCGGCACCAGATAGCGGCTGCCGGAAATATCCGCGCCCAGCGGCTTTAATACATGATTGGCATAAAAACCACCGACGCCGTTGCCTGCGTCCACCGCCACTGAAAACCCGCGCAGCGGATGACGGAAATCCTGTGCGCCGATACCCTCGCGGATCATCACCCGCAGATCATGGGCGTATTCGCTCATATAATCCACCGACTGATACTCGCCCCGCTCCCGATAGGGAGACGCGTCAAAGCCTTCGGCAATGGACAGAATCTCTGCAATGTCCACTCCCTCAAAGCCGCCCTCGGCGGTGAAAAACTTCAATCCGTTTTTATCCGCCGGGTGATGGCTCGCCGTAATCTGCACCGCACCGGTATAGCCCTTTTTGACCGTGGTCAGGAACATGGCTGGCGTCGAGCTCATACCGCAGTCGCCCACATCCACGCCGCTCGCCAGCAGCTGCTCTATGACCGCCTTCTTGATCCTGTTTGAGGACAATCGGGAATCACAGCCTACCGAAACCATCATCTTTTCAACCGGAACGCCGGTTTTCTTTTTCAGAACCGCCACAAAGCCGACAATGATTGCCCGGACCACTTCGTCCGTCAATTCGTTGCCGGGCCCCATAGCAGTGCCGCGAATATCGGTTCCGCTTTTCAAATGTGCCAAAGACATAACGATGCCTCCCCCGCCCCTTTTTTGGCGCATATATCACAAATCAACGGATTTGTCACCTCGCAAAATCACCAAAAAAAGGTCCTTATTTTCTGATATAAAACAACTATCACTTTTTACCAAAAATAACGGATTTTTTTGTTAAAAATCCATTCCAGTCTGTATAAAATCCGTCAACGGTAAAACTTTACGTATACAGAAAATTTTTGGAAAAAGTTTTGAACATTCTGTCAAAATTCGGTTTTTCCCCGCAGACAATGCCTCTTTCGGGGTAGTTATTGACATTTTCAACAGAGTTATCAACAATTCTGGATTTACTCTGCGTATAAAAATAATTTCATCTCAACCGAGAACCGTTCACAAATTCCTTAAGATTCCCAGTCCAATCCAATGGCAGCTCGCAGAATCCGACGGGCGTCGGCAGTCGTAGCAGTGCCGTCACCGTTCATATCCGCCAGCCATTGCTGTTCGTCGGAAAGAGTTTCCAGCGACACGGCGAAGCGCAGCGCCGTGCGGGCGTCGGCGGTGGTGATATGCCCGTCTTTATCTATATCCCCACGGATGCCGTCGCTGACAACCTGAATTTCAAAGGAGGCGGAATAGCTCTCATAATATACATTCACCGTCTTGACGCCAAAGGTTGAGGTGTCAATGGGATCGATGGTATAATCCGTAATTCCCTCGCGGTTACCGCTGTTATATTCCAAATAAACCACCAACCCGCCCAGGTCCGGCTCTGCGTTCAGCAGACAGTCGGTGGTCAGGGGCGGTGTAACGGAAATCCCCACCGGCTCGGCACGGTTCAGCCGCACGGTATAAGAAGCCTTTCTGCCCCCATAGGTTACTTCGATTTCCGTGTCGGAATTCATGATATAAGAGGGGGAAAAGGCGGCGCTTTCCGGCTGTACCGGTTCGCTTTTTCCATTGTCATAATATGCCGTCAGCACCAATCCGCTCAAATCGATATTCATATCATCGGTATAATAAACCTGCTTGGTCGGCGGCGTGGTGACCTGAAGATCCACCAGCTTTTTCGGCACTACCTCAATGGTCAGCGGTACGGTAATATCCTCATATTTATAGCTGAGAAGAATCGTCTGCTGTCCAATCAAAAGCGGCTCATATCCCTGAATCGAATATTCCGTCGTTTTTGTCGGCGCTCTTCCGTCGGTATAATAGACTGTCAGCTCCAACCCGTCAAAAACCGGAGCATCCGTATCCTCAATCACTGTCGTAGAGGTCGGCGGGGTGGAAATTTCAATATGATCAATGGGAATACGAACCACATCAATGGTGAATGACGTCGTCTTCCCTTGATAGGATACCGTTACCGTCTTTTCGCCCAGCGAATACATGTCCGGCACCATCAGAGAATATCCACCGACCGGAGACGATGTGCCGTCAGAATAATATGCGGTGACGACCATCCCATCCGCCAGGAACGGCTCATCCTCGTAATAGCGCGTTTTGTCAGGCAAGCGCGTCACTTCAATCCGCGTCAGGCGCAGCGAAACACCGTACAGCGCTACATCGCCCGCATCGACCCAACCGGAAAAACCATCATAGGTCACATGCAGGAAATTACCATCGCTTTTATCCGAAGAAAGGATCGTTCGAACTTTTGCGGCGGTCACCAGAGGCGCGTCCGCCGACGCATAGGAATAAACCTTCGCACCGGTGGGTTCCGTCACAATATACAAAACATCCTCCGCAGCCGCCGCCAGGGAAAAGCCGGGCAGCAACAGTGCGAAGCAAAGGATATATGCCATCCATTTTCGTTTCATTCTTATCTCTCCGCTCAGAAGATTGCCGCAGTTCCATTATATAATGCTTTCTTCTCGCTGTCAAATGAAATAAGCGGCGCAGCTGGCAAGGAAAGGAGACACTTGTCTTGACTATTTCTGCAAAATCGGGTAAAATTTACAGTATCGACAAATTTGCGGCAGGTAACCATATGCAGAATCCCATTCCCTTTGATCCCTATCAACAGTCATATAAATCGCCCTTTGGCAGTGTCGCCGCAGGGACGGCGGTTCACTTCGCCGTCTGTCTGCCCCGCGCCATGGGGTGCAGCGGCGTGACCCTGCTTATCAGCGAAGCGTTTTCCGGGAGGGAAAACGCCATTGCTTTATCCTGGCGGGAAACCGACCAGATCACCGAATGGTGGGAATGTGTTTTCACGCCTCAGGAGGAAGGCATATACCGCTATTCCTTTGAATACCGCGTCAGCTGGGGCACCGGCACCATCGCCCCCGATGAAACCGACTGCGGCAGCTTTTCCGCCGCCGGAAAAAATTGGCAGCTGACGGTTTTTTCGCCGGGATTCCACACACCGGACTGGCTGAAGGGCGGTGTGATCTATCAGATCTTTCCCGACCGCTTCGCCTGTTCCGGCACAAAAAAAACCGGCGTCCCGACCGACCGCATCCTGCGAGAAGACCAAGACAATTTGCCCCACTGGCTGCCGGATGAGAAAGGAATCATCCGCAACAACGACTATTTCGGCGGGGACCTGGCGGGCATTGAGGAAAAACTGCCCTATTTGCAAAGCCTCGGCGTAACCTGCATTTACCTTAATCCCATTTTTGAAGCCCACTCCAATCACCGATACGATACGGCGGATTATCATAAAATCGATCCCCTCTTGGGCACCGAAAAGGATTTCTGCTCCCTTTGCGAAAAAGCAAAAGAATTTGGCATCTCCGTGATTTTTGACGGTGTTTTCAGCCATACCGGCGCAGACAGCGTCTATTTCAATAAATACCGCCGCTACGGCGACGGCGGCGCCTACAACGACCCGGCTTCCCCCTATCGCCCCTGGTACCATTTCGGCAAAGACCGGGACGATTATCACGGCTGGTGGGGCATCGACACCCTGCCGGAAGTCAACGAAAACGAGCCGTCCTACACCGCCTTCATTACCGGAGAAAACGGCGTCATAGACCGATGGCTGAATGCTGGCGCGCGGGGCGTGCGACTGGATGTGGCGGATGAACTGCCCGACGCCTTCATTGATCGGGTGCGGGAAATCGTTAAAAAAGACGGAAGGGATGCTTTTCTGCTGGGCGAGGTCTGGGAAGACGCAAGCAATAAGGTCTCCTGGGGCGCGCTGCGCCGCTATCTGTTGGGGAAACAGCTCGATTCTGTGATGAATTACCCTTACCGAAATGCGATCATTGAGTTCATTAAATTTGCTGACGCCGAACAGTTTATGCGCCGCATCCTGCGGCTGGCAGATCACTATCCGCCCGAAGCGATGCATACCGCCATGAATCTTTTGGGAACCCATGACACCGAACGGCTTTTGACCGTACTCTCCGATCTGGATCTGAGCAATCGGGATCGAAACTATCAGGCGTCGCTGCGGTTGACCGACGAGCAGAGGAGCCTTGCCGCCCGCCGGTGTCGTGCCGCCGCCGTTTTGCAATATACCCTGCCCGGTGTGCCGTCGCTGTATTACGGCGACGAAGCGGGAATGCAGGGAGGCAGAGATCCCTTTAATCGCGGTTTCTTCCCCTGGGGCAACGAAGACGAACGGATGCTATCGCATTATCGGGCGCTGGGAAAACTGCGAAAAGAGCATTCTGCTCTGCGTGACGGCGTTTTGCGCCCACTGTCCGCTGCCCTGCGCTGCGCCGCCTATCTGAGAGAAAGCAAGGAAGAAACCCTTGCCGTGCTGTCAAATATGAATCCCCACAGCATCACCTATTATATTACAATACCCCACGAGAGAGAGGAAATCCTTCTAAGTGGTGTGCGGGCGGGCGGAGGCATCGCCATTGCTCCGCAAACCACCGCTGTCGTTCGGATTCGCTGAATAAATACCAACAAGCCGCCGGAATGGATTTTCCGGCGGCTTGTTTTATCGGCCGCATCGTTACGGTGCTTGGGTGGAACCAGCCTCCGTCCTTTCTTCTTCGGCAACACGCCAGCGGTCAATCCGCCCCAGTGCGACTCCGAACAGCACCGATTCCTCCGGTACAATCAACGCATCGCTATAAACCAGTACATCATTGCGGAACGCCAACGGTAAAAACGGCAGATCCTGAGAAAAGGTCGTGAAAAAGGCAGGGAGAGCAACGCTTCCGTTTATGACTTCCTGCCAGGCAAGATAGCTTTTTGACCGTTCGGAAATACCATAAGACACACTGCCGCCGAAAAAGACGGATAAAGAACCGTTGCCCGGCAGCTTGACTTCACCGATATATAAATCATAATTTCCCGCGTTAAGCGCCTGTACATATTGCTCGTAGGGAAGCGATTGAACCGTTGCCGTGATGCCGACTCGCGCCAGAGAATCCCGCACGCAGTTGGCGGTCTCCACACGATAGGCGCTCTCGCTGTTGACCAGCAGCCTCATGCGCAAAGGGCCTTTTTCACCGCTTCGCTCGCCGCTTTGCGGATCGACCGTGGTATATCCCTCACTCTCCAGAAGAGACTGCGCTGCGGCATAATCCACCGCCTCCGACTGTTCGGAGGCTGCGTACGAAGCATAAGCGCGTGTATCCGACCGAATCGGCAGCCCGGCAGCCACGGCATGGCCGCTGTATACGCTTTCGGCAATCTCGTCCCGGTTCACCGCCTGTGACAGCGCTTGCCGTACTGCGGAAAAGCTGAGTGCGTAAGAGTTGGAATTGACTCCCATAAAAATCAAGTTGGAGGTCGGCACATCCAGCATCTGCTCGCCGGTGCGCGACAACCGCTCGCCGTATAAATCGGAAACAAAGAAATCGATCTCGCCGGTTTGCAGCGTATACATTAAATTACCGCTGTCTGTCACCGGGACCAGACGCACCGACTGGATCCGACCTTCCGAAATCCCGGGTCGCACGGTCAGAAAAAGCGCCTCTTCCTGTGATGAGACTACATATTGTCCCGTGCCGACGGGACACGATTCGGCATTTTCCGCCGTTTGATTTTTTACAATCGGAAAGGTCAACACAAGCAACCGGTCCGGCAGCCGGTCAGAAAAAGTAAAAGTAACCTCCAACGGAGAATCCGCCGTCGCGTCAGAAATGCCGGAAAGCTCATTCCGGTAAAACGCAGAATTTTTCGCTTTTTCAAAAGAATAAACCACGTCGTTCGCGGTCACTGCGGACCCGTCGCTAAATATGCCCGTTGTCGGCAGGACGATTTTCACCCAATCCTCGCCCTCGCTGTAAGATGCAGCAACGGCAGGCTCGGCGGTGCTGTCCTGCTGCACGGAAAACAACCCGTCATATAAAAGCGGCATCAGCGACGCGTTCAAGGAAGTGCTGCAAAAATAAGGGTTCAGGCTGTCCGAAGCAAAATATGCGGCGCTGCATTCCACCGAAGGCATCGTTTGCGCGGCGGTTTCGTCAATCGGCTCGCTTTCCTGCCCGCAGGATGTGAAAAGCAGGGCGGCGCACAGCAGGAGCACGATGCCCTTACTGAATCCGAATGTTCTGTGCGCTGCGGCACCTGCCGGTTTTTTCATCGACATCAAAAATACACCCTTCCATGACACAGTCTCCGTCCGGCGTTGCAAAACGCGCGGGCATATGATATTTCAAATGGTTAATAATAATTTCCGGTGCGACGCCCAGCACCGTGTCCCCCGCCCCGGTCATGCCCAAGTCGGTAATATAACCGGTGCCTTTTGATAAAACACAGGCATCCGAGGTCTGCACATGGGTATGCGTCCCGGCGAACGCGGTGATTCTGCCGTTGAGATAAAATCCCATCGCCCGCTTTTCACTGGTCGCTTCCGCATGAAAATCCAAAAAAATCAGCCGGATTTTTTCTTCTTCCAGCGTTTTCAAAATCGAATCCACAACAAAGAACGGATTATCCAGCGCATCCATACCGTAAACGCCGGAAAGATTGATCACTGCCGCCCGATAGGCGCCCCGATCCACAATGCAAAAGCCCTTGCCCGGATTATTTGCATGGTAATTCGCCGGCCGCAGCACAAAAGGCTCCCGATCCAGAAAGTCATAAACCTCCGCACGACGATACACATGATTGCCGGTGGTGATAACGTCCGCACCGGCAGAAAACAGCAGCTCGGCGGACGCGGTTGTAATGCCGTTGCCGTCGGCTGAATTTTCACCATTGACAATACAAAGATCAATCCCGCTGTATTTTTTGAATCCGGGCAGTTTTTTCTGCAAAAACCGACATCCCCATCCGGCGACCACATCGCCAAGCATCAGCACATTCATTTGAATCCTGCCTTTTCGCTCTAAAAAATCGCACCATCCCGCAGACAAGCGCCATATCGTAAAAATATTATAACAAGTTCCCCCGCAAGATGCAATCCCCCGAGGACGGCAAAGCAGGGCTGCCCGAAGACAGCCCTGCCCCAAGGAGGAAGAAGAAGGATTACAACAGCTCGCTTAATTTGTCCAACCCAACGGCGACGCGCAGAATCAGCCGCGCATCCGCGCTGGTCACATCCCCTTTCTGATCCAGATTCGCAGCTCTTCTGACTGCGGAATCTGCATCCTCCAGAAGACACGCGATCCGCAGCGCCAAGCGCGCATCAGAGGTATCACACACTCCGTCCGCGTCCAGATCGCCCGCCACCGCAACGGTATACTCGGAAACATTAAATTCGGTAAAGGTAATACGCACGGTGGTTTTAACCACATCGCCGGTCATCAGCACAGCGTCGTCCGCTTTGCCCTCACCGGCGGAATTGGTAATGGCAAGGTCGAGCACATCACTGCTTTGCAGCGCCGTTTTCAAAATACCCGCTTTGGTTCCCGGCAGCAAAAGCCCTACTGTACCGTCCGAAAGATTCAGTCCGGCAGAAGCGGGAAGCTGCACATTTTCTCCGGGCGCGGCGTCCTCCAGCAGCCAGACCTGGGCGCCGTAGAAGGGATTGGCGGTGCCAATATACAACCCCTCCTCAGCGGAAACGAAGGTCCGTGCGCCGTAATTGTATGGATCGTTAAAACCGTTGTCGGTGATTTTTTCAAAATTCTCCATATCGGAGGTCACATACATATCAAAGCCGGCAGGATTATCCGCAAGGAGTTTTGCAATTTCCAGATACATTTCAACGCCCTGCATATCCAAAACGGAAAGGATTTTTTGCAAAAGTCCGTCCGCCTCTTCCTGCTGCGCCTCATCCTCTACCGCATCAACCTGTTCCTGCAAGGCTTCCGCGCTTTTCACCATTGTTTCCGCATTTTCCGGCGTCAGCTCATCAGAAGCTGCATCCGCCAGTGCTTCGGCTTCCTCTCCCCCGCCGCTGAGCAGCGGAAGAAGCGCTCCGATGATCGTCATCAGCTCCTCGCTGTCCATCGTCGCCAAAAAACCGTCGGTGATCTGCGTCAAATATTTGTACATCGTTTCGGCGTCAAAGGTGCCGATGTACATCTTGCCATTGTGCTCCTGGAACCGCCAGATATATTCGTTGGATGTACCTTCCAGCAACTCATTAAAAGCGGTTACCTCGGTGATATTCTCGTTTTCATCCATTGCATACAGCTTTTGCGGATGGGTGACGGAGGCATATAAGGGCGCCAACAACTGAGAAAGCTTGACCGAATCGCCCGTGCCGGCAATTATCGGCGCAAGCTGACGTACAAACGCCGCCATGGAGCGCGTCGCATAATCGAAAGTTCCCAGATACAACTTTCCCTGATAAACCACCGGCGTGGCGGAGCTGGCGACGGCGCCTTCATAGGGATACCCTTCTGCCGTAGGCGCAAGCCCCATATGATATTCGCTGTTTTTGCCGATAACTTCCTGCCAGACCCAGCCGTATTCATTTGCCGCCGGATCCTCGGGCGATTCCAGCCCGCGGAACATCACAAAACCATCGGAAACGGCAATGATCGCATAAAGATATCCGTTATACTCTATGATATCCCACATATTGCCGCCTTCGCCCTGATAAATCGTATCCTGCGCATAAGCGATAAAATCCTTATAATCGGCAACTCTGTTCCACTCATCGCCTTCCATGCGAATGATCGCCATCTTGGTATAGGCGGAACCATCCGGTGCGATATTGCCGGTGATCCGATCGTCCAGACCGGCATAATATAATTCGTCTTTATAAATACAGCCGGTGCGATAGGAGGAATTTCCGCCGCCGTCAAACACCTCGGTGACCTGATCGTTCTGATCGACTTTCAGAATGCGGGCAGAAGAACCGCTGAAAGTGCCGAAATACAGATCCCCTTTATAATCGATTACGTGCCGATACGCCGCGTCCCGATAATAGCCCCACTCTTCCACATAGGGCGGCTCATAAATAACCTCTGTCTCGCCTGTCGCCGGGTCCAGCTTGATGATCTGCGGCTGCCTTTGCTCCTCGCTGAAATCCGGAATTTCACCATGACTGAAAAGCGTCGTAAAGCGATTCAGCGTTTCGCTGCCAATGGGAACAAAATTGTTCACGGCAACCTGCAGGAAATTGCGGTTTACACCAATATACAAATATCCGTCTCGATACGCGGTCGCCCAGGCGTAAGAGTTGATGCGGTTCGCTTCATCTCCCAGCAAAATGCCGTCCGGCTCACCGCTGCCGGTGGTGGGATTGGAAATTTTGGTTACATGGTAATTCGCCGTGTCGTAGGTGCGCGCACCTTCAACGGCGTACGCCGCTGGAAGACAGGCGATAAGAAAAAGAAGACATGAGAGCCCGACGGCAAGAAAGCGGGAAATTCTTCTTCTCATAAAAAATACCTCCGTTTTTTCTTCTGCGCCGTACAGAATGGATTGCAAAAAAGATTCCCCTGACACCATAGAAACGCGCCGGCTGCACGGCATCTTTTACATTTTTTTCAGGATAAAAATGGATTTTTTGTCCTTTTCTTGTCCTGTTATACAAAAATACGATATAAATATGAATTCAATATGAATATATGAGAAAATAACAGAAAACATTACACCGTGTTTTTTATTTACTCTTTGCATTCTCTTTACCAAAAGAGCAGCAAAGAAGCTGTTCTTTGCTGCTCTTTTTAGAACGATATTTATATCAGCTGTATTCTTTCCGCCTTTAATCTTCTTCTCTTGCCTTTTCGATCACCGCATCCGGCAGTGCTTCGCCGTGGCGCACAAAAAGAATGCACAGAATAGCAAGCACAAACACGATCGGGCAATAAGCAAACAAAGACATATAGGTGCCGGTAAACATCCGTACAATACCGTAGACAATGGGGGAGGCAATCTGCGCGGAGAAGGTGGCGGTATAATAATAACCGGTAAAGGTACCGACCTTATCCAGCCCGCCAATTTCCAGAACCAGCGGAAGGGTGTTGACGGTAATGAACATATTGGCGACGCCGCCGACCACCAGAGCGACCCAGATCAGCGCCATGCTGCGCGTTGCAAGATAGAGGACAAAGACCGCCATGAACAGCCCCAGCCCCAGAAGGATGGTCTTTTTCCGTCCGAGCTTTTTGCCGAAGAAACCGGCGGGAATCGCGCCAACCGCAGAAAACACCGCAAACACGCCCATCATAATCGTTGCTTCCGATGTGGTTTTGCCCAGAACTTCCGCCGCAAAGAGGGAGAAGAAGGTGGTAATGGCATTGGTGCCGCAGAATAGGAAAAACAGCCCCAGCAGCATAAAAATCAGGCTGACGCGCTCGCCCTTTGTCAGCTTTTCCGCTTTAATTTTTTCTTTTTCAGCTTTTCTAGCGGCCTTTTCTGCCTGGCGTCTCGCCTTTTCATCAGCAGCCATATTTTTTTCCGCCGCAACAGACAGGCGGCTGTCCGGCTCCTTGACAAAGAACAGCAGCACCAGCATTCCCAATAGCATAATGATCGAGCCAATCAAGAACACATAAGGGAAGTAATCCTCTTCCGCGATCTGATCACCGGAAAGTCCGGTTGCCGCGCCGTAAATGGCAACAACCAACGTGCCGGCAACCAACCCCACCAGACTGCCTGCGCCACCCATCAGATTGATCACAGCGTTGCCCTCGCTGCGCAGCTCTGTCGGTGTCAGATCCGGCATCAGCGCCACCACCGGCGCACGCCAAAGAGACATGGAGAAAACAAACAGAATGATCACTGCCATAGTAGCAGACAGACTGACCTTGGACATGATTGGGATCAGGAAAAACAGCACCGCCGAGATCGGCGCGCAAGAAACGATAAAGGGGCGGCGCTTACCCAGCTTGGAGTGGCAACGGTCGCTCAACTTACCGAAGGTCGGCTGGAAAATCACGCCGAACAGATTATCAAAGGTCATGATAATACCGATAAACAGCGGCACCAGGGTAAAGCCGCCGCCGGCTATCTGTACATTTTCACCCTGCGCCTCAGCAAAGCGGACCAGATCAGGGAATCGATCAATCAGCGCATTGCTCCACGAGGTAATAAGCGGCGAATCGGTCAGAAGCCGATTCAATATTTTTGTCACGTACGGGTCGTAAATCGCCCACGCAATGGATGTAGCCATAAAACCGAAGCCGATCAATATGGTTTTTTTGTAATCGAGCTTTGCTTTTTCCGCCACGATCCCGCCTCCTTATTCTTCGAGTAAAAAAAGGACACAGCGAAAAACCGGAAACGTCTTTGCTGTATCCTTCTTTTCCATTCAATTGTAACAAAGGCGGCGAAAAAGGTCAAGATGGTTTAGCCAAAACATACAAATTTTTCCGCCCTGTTCATCGCCCGCTCCGCTCAGATACGGAAGGCGTATAGGGAATCGCCTCGTCCTTCCCCGGAAAGACTTCATACGTCTCCAGTATGTTATCCATCATCGCCAAGTCCTTGATCACCGCCACAAAAACAAGCCCATGGGGGATTCTCAAAGTATAGCGGCAGCGATAAATCTTTTTTCCGTCTGCGGTCCGGTCGGGATGGGAAAGATAATCAAAGGCGGTTACTAAAATTCGCTTGCTTTCAAAATAAGAATCAACCTGTGGAATTAATGTGGTTTTGTCCACAAAAACGATTTCAACACGGCGGGTGCGCTTTTTCAGAAACACCCGGCGTTCCAGCCACTTCAGCACCAGCGTGGTACCGTAGATGGCAACGAAAGCGATCAGGCTCATACGGTAATACCCCATACCGATGGCAAGTCCCAGACAGCTTGACACCCAGAGGGTCGCAGCGGTGGTAATACCGGTGACCATGGTGCCGTCGCGGGATTTGATGATGGCGCCCGCGCCAATAAAACCCATGCCGGATACCACGCCGGACGCAATACGGGACAGATCTAGGTTGGTAGGGAAAAGTCTCGCCTGGTACGCCATTTCCACCGCAATCAGCGAAGAAATCGCCGATCCGAGACAAACCAGGACATGCGTCTTGATCCCGGCGGGATGATGGGATATCTCCCGTTCCAGTCCCAGAAAGAACCCGATAACGACCGCCATTGCAATGCGGGCAACCAGATCCCAGATATAAATATTGGTATCAATATAAAAATCAGACAACATCTCATTCCTCCAAACAACGGAAGGAAACCGTTATTTTTTTGCCAGGAAGCGGCACGCAAAGGACCCGATTCCAATCCAGAGCAGCTGCATAAGGAAAAGGTGCCAGCCTGCAACAGCTCCTGCGCCGGAAAAAATCATCAAAACAGAAATCAATACAAGACCCAGGACGGCGGTAACGATTGCGAAGGGCGTTGTCAGCTCCAGCGCATTGCGAAGACGCACGGCTGCACTCATTAAACGGAGAGACGCCCCGATCCGGTCGCGGCTGAACAGGCAGGTCTGCGTGCGCAGTGTTTCCTCAGAGCGGCACATTTTAAAATATTCAGCGGCTTCGGTATTTATCACCTTAATGGTATCGGCGGCAAGCGACGCCTGCTTTTCGACCATCGCGTCGGTAATATTCGGATCCGTAGAGCGCAGCAGGATGGTAAAGCCATGCTTTACCAGATAGGACAACTCCTTGCAAATTTCCGGCTTTAACCCGTAACCGACCACAAACAGCGCCGCTAACTCGCCATCGATGGCGAGATAAATAATTCGCCGATTTTCATCGTCCTGCAAATATTTTTTCTCCAGCGAATCCGGAGGCGTTTCCACATTATGATTGATCATCATATCCCGGGTTCCTGCCAGAATTTTCTTGTTGCCGACCCAGGCGGAAAGCCCCTGGCGGTCTTCATAAATCAGCAGCTCCACCGGCGGCAAAAGCTCGGTTTTGCCGGCGATGACCTGTCGGAAGGTTTCACTCAGCGGACTGTCGGACTCAATAAACAACGCCGCCGCCTGTAAAATTACGTTATAAAGCTGATGATCATGAAACGTTTTCGCACTATCCAGCTGCAAAGATTGAGCATCGTACAGCTCCGAAGCGTCAAAAATCAGCGCATCGGCGGAGGCAAAAGAAACCGCCGTGGAATATCCCGGGATCACCCCTCTGTCCTGCGCGACCCGCCGGTTGAAAGAATCCAGCAGGCCCTTTAACGCCACACCGACCGGCAGGGGAGAGGTCGCAAGAATCACCGCCGTAAAACCGGTGATTGCCGCACCGACATCCTTTGTAACAATCGCCATAATCACGAAAACCAACGCTGCGACACCGAGACAGACCGGCAAAAGGATACTGCAAATGCCGACGGTCGGATCGTCACCGATGGAAACATTGATCAGTTTATCCATTCCCGGCAATTTGGAGCGATAGTAAATTTTCGCGTCCGACTCCAAAATACCCTGCCCTATTTTTTCACTGCGGTGCGCATCGGCGACACGGGTAATGGCGCATTGCGGCTGCTGTGAAATCAGAGAGCGAAATCCTGCCGTCGTGCGCGCAACGGCAGACAGACGGAACAGATAAACCAAATCCGTCAATGCCAGCGCCGCCGTATTGTATAAAAAACACTGGGTATAAATTTTTTCCGGCATCAGCAAAAGGACAATATTCTGCAAAAGCACCGCCACCCACAAAAGCAGAAGCGCTGTGCTGCTGCCTGCTCTTTTTCGCAGCAGCAACGCAATGCCGTCAGAAAACTCTGTAATCAGCGGCGCAATACCGATCATAAACAAAATCAGCATCACCATGCCATAGGCAAGACCATTGCCGCCGAATAAATGCAGCGTCCGCTCCGTCTCCCCGATGGACTGAAGCGCAGGAATCAGGGAAAACAAAAGAGACAAAAGCAGCGCGCCGCCAGAAACAGCAAGCCTGATAAGCCCATTGCGCTTGCAGCGGATCAAAAAGTCCCTGACTTTTTTTTCATCCTCTTTTTCGGCATATTCCGGGTATCTTAGCGGCAGCTCATCCTCGGCAAGCAAACTGGCAAACAAACGGCTGCGCCGGGTGTTCGGCTGCGGCAGCGCTGCCTCTTCCGGCGCCTCTGCTTCAAAAGGCGCCTCGCTTTCATCCTGCGGCTGCGGTGGCTCTGCTTTAATAAATTTACGGGTCGCGCCATCCGCCGACTGCGCTTCCGGCTGCTCTGCCTCATCGGCGAACTTCCCTTCCGTCGGCTCTTCGCCCGGCTCGGAATGCTCCAACTGCGCCGCATGAATTCGATGAAAAACCTCCGGTTTTGACTCCGGCGTCGGGTCTACACTTCCGCCACGGCGAAAGACCTTCGCCCGTCCACGCCGAATGCCTGCTGCCTTTTTTTCCTGTTCATACTTATATTCTTCCGGATCGTTAAAATAACGGATAATATCACTTTCGGTCTGAGGAAGAGCAGCTGACATCTCCTCGGCAAGCGTCTGCGCAGCTGCATCATCATGATGTACCTCGGCGGGCTTTACCGGCTTGCTCTTTCTTTGCCGCAATCGCCGGCGACTCCCTTTCTGCGGCGTTTCCTGCTGCACGTCAACTACCGGCTCTGTCTCCGGCTCCTGCTGCTCGGCGGCAACCACTTCCTCCTCGGGTACGTTCTCCGGAATATCCGTCGTCTCTGACTGCTCAGACGGCTCCGCACCCTCCGCCCCTTGACCGGGACCCACAGTTTCCTCATTCCGCTCCTGCGCATACGCGTTGATCAGGCTTTGGATATACGCGTCCGCCGCGCTTCTGGACGGATCGTCCGTCTTGGGCTCAGACAATTTGTCTTCCCGCATCTGCGGCGCTTTTTCTTTCATTGCTTTTTCTTCGCCGCGTGCGCCGCGCTTTTTTGCTTTTGCCATATGCACCGCCTCCTTTTTTCCATATTTTATGCTCTGACTCTCGCCGCTTCAAACAACAAAATCCCCGCCGCAACCGACGCATTCAGGGAATTGATCTTCCCCTTCATGGGGATGGAAATCACACCATCTGCATTTTCCTTCAGCAGCCGGCTGACACCATGCCCCTCGGAGCCGATGATCAGCGCCAGCGCACCGCTCAGATCCGTTTCATAATACGGCGAGCCATCCATATCCGCCGCCCAGACCCAAACGCCGCGCGCTTTGAGCTGCGCAACGGTTCGATTCAGATTAGTCACCCGCACCACCGGCACATATTCCAGCGCACCGGCTGCCGCCTTGCCCGCCCGGGATGAAAGCGAAACGCTGCGCCGCTCCGGAATAATCACCCCATGAACGCCCGCCGCTTCCGCCGAGCGCAGAATTGCTCCGAGATTGTGCGGATCCTCCAGCCCGTCACAAATAACAAGAAACGGCGGCTCTCCCCGCGCCTGCGCCAGCGCGAACACATCCTCCAGCGAAGCATAGGCGTGCGCCGCCGCGAACAGAATCACGCCCTGATGCGCCGCACCTCCGCAAAGCTGATCGAGTTTTTTGCCGTCCGCTTCCTTAATCGGGATCTTTTTCTCTTTACATAAAGCCAACAACGGCGTCAGAGATCCGCCTGCCGCACCCCTGGCAACCAGCAGATGATCCGCCGCTCTGCCGCTGCGCAACGCCTCTCGCACCGCATTTCTGCCGATGATCAGATCCTGGTCGGCAGCAAGATCTTTTTTATTGTCCATTACACAACCAACCAAAATTCTTCCCGCCGCACCGAAAGGCGGCAGCGTCGGAAAGATCGTATAATTATTTTTTATTATAGCACAGGACGACAAGTTATGGCAAGATTTTTTTCCGAGCAGATGGCTTTTCCTGTGTAAAAAAAGCGGTCCGCACCGGCGTTGCCGGCACGGACCGCTTCGGTTGACTGAAAATCACACCGGAACGCTTGCCATAGAAAACAGGCTTTCATTAAAAATTTTTACCGTTCTGAAATACTTAATCACGTCCCGACGGGTAATGATTCCCATAAAAACATTCCGATCATCCACCACTGGCACAAAATTACTGTCCATCACACGGGTCAATAAATCATCCATCGTCGTATCAATGGTCACAGCGGGGTTAAAGCCCGGTCGCAGGATCTCGGCAACCGTTTGTTTCTCACTCGAGCGAAGGGTTTTGCCGTCGCGCTCCAACAGCTCCCATAAAAAATCGCCCTCGCTCACCGTTCCCCGATACGTACCGTCCCGGTCCAGCACCGGCAGCGCGGAATAGCCGTGGATTTTCATTTTTTCCAGCGCCTGGCGCAGGGTGCTTTCTTCCCGGATATAGGCGACCTCCGATTTCGGCTTCAGCAGCATTACAATATTCATACAATTTCCTTTCAGCCGTACAACAGCCTCACAAATAAGAACTCTCTTCTTACAAGATGATTGTAGACGATTTTTACCGCCCGCGTATAAAGAATATATGAACATTCCGGCAAACATTCCCTTTGGCAAAGAAGATTTACATCTATTTCACAGCTCATCAATATTTCCAATTCCCTTGTTTATTTTTCGTCTTTTTTATTGTAT
Source organism: uncultured Eubacteriales bacterium (assembly GCA_949296825.1). Classification (GTDB taxonomy): domain Bacteria; phylum Bacillota; class Clostridia; order Oscillospirales; family Acutalibacteraceae; genus RGIG2774. The sequence goes on along the minus strand of CASFQZ010000036.1, from coordinate 14,601 downwards.
TTTCAACGAATATGACATATAATAAATTATTATATGATTCAGGAGGAGTTCCTTTGTCCCTACCAGAAATCGCTGCATTATTTGACCTTTCTCATACGCTGCATCCCGCTTTATTTAGCCGCTGCCGGTACCCATGGGAGGTTCTGGCAGCATTGGACGACGCCATTCTCGCCCTCTCCCATACGCTGCCCGAAACATACGAGGCGCAAGGGAACGGGATATTTATTCATAAGACCGCCGTCATCCACCCGTCGGCAAGCATCACCGGGCCCTGCATCATCGACGAAGGCGCTGAGCTTCGCCCGGGGGCATTTATTCGAGGCAATGTCCTGATCGGAAAAAACGCCGTTGTCGGCAATTCCTGCGAAGTGAAAAATGCGGTTCTGTTTGACTGTGTACAGGTTCCGCATTTCAACTATGTCGGTGATTCCGTTTTGGGCTTCCATGCCCATATGGGCGCGGGCGCGGTAACCTCCAATGTCAAGGGAGATAAAACGCCCGTTGTCATTCGCTATGAAGGGCAAAGCTGGGAAACAAACCGCAAAAAGGTCGGCGCTTTTTTAGGAGATTACGCCGAGATTGGCTGCAACAGCGTGCTGAACCCGGGTACTATCATAGGAAAACATGCAAGGGTTTATCCCCTTTCTTCGGTACGGGGCGTAGTGCCGGAAAACTGCATCTATAAGAACGCCCGTGAAATCATCGTCATTCAATCTTGAGGAGGAAAAGAAAATGGGAATTTTATTTGGAACCGATGGGATCCGCGGAATTGCCAATCAGGATCTGACGCCGGAGCTCGCCATGAGCGTCGGCAGAGCGGCAGCCGCTGTTTTATCGGCAGATAGCCGCCGTCACCCGAAATTCGTCATCGGCAGCGACACGCGCCTTTCGTCCGGTATGCTGGCAAGCGCCGCCATCGCGGGACTTTGCTCCGTAGGTGCAGATGTAATCGATCTGGGCGTGGTCCCGACACCTGCTGTGGCTTATCTGGTCGGAAAATACAAGGCTGACGCAGGCATCATGATCTCTGCTTCTCACAATCCCTTTGAGTATAATGGGTTAAAGATTTTCAGCGGCGACGGCTATAAGCTGCCCGACGCACTGGAAGAAGAGATCGAAAACATCATCACCGGAAACTCCCACCGCCACCCGCAGATGACCGCCGCCGATGTCGGCAGAGTCAATCGGGCGGAAAATGCGGTTAAGGATTATGTCGCGCATTTGAAATGCACCGTTCCCTATTCGCTGGATGGCATGGAAATTGCGGTCGACTGCGCCAACGGCTCCGCCTCCGCCACCGCAGAACGCCTGTTTACCGAGCTGGGTGCGAACTGTCATATGCTGTTCCATGAGCCGAACGGCACCAACATCAACGACGGCTGCGGCTCAACTCACCCGGAAGCCCTGTGCGCCTATGTAAAAGAAAATCACCTGGACGCCGGATGTGCTTTTGACGGTGACGCTGACCGCTGTTTTTGCGTAGACGATCAGGGAAATCTGATCGATGGCGACAACATTATGGCGATTCTGGCGCCGGACATGAAAATGCGCGGCAAGCTCGCCAAAAACACCATCGTAGGTACCATTATGACCAATCTGGGCTTTGTGAAATTCTGCGAAGAAAACGGCATCGACTTTGCCGCGACAAAAGTCGGCGACCGTTATGTTCTGGAACAGATGCTGCTGGAAGATTTCAACTTTGGCGGCGAGCAATCCGGGCATATTATTTTCCGGGATTTTGCGACCACCGGCGACGGACAGCTGACAGCGATCCAGCTGCTTTCCCAGATCCGCCGCACCGGCGAGCGGCTTTCCGACCTGTCTCACTGCATGACAAAATTCCCGCAGACAATGATCAATGTCCAGGTAAGTCCGGAGGGTAAATTGGCATTCTATACCGACCTGAAAATCAAGCAGGCAACCGAAAAGGCACGAGAGGAATTGGGTGCGGACGGCAGACTGGTTCTGCGCGCCTCCGGTACCGAACCGCTGATCCGCGTGATGACTGAGCACCGCGATCCTGCCCTTGCCGACGCTGTGGCAAAGGAGCTTGCCGCCATAGTGGAAAAACAGCTGACAAACAAATAAACCCCACCTAAAGAACAAAAAACGGCTTCCTTTTTTGAAGGGAGCCGTTTTTTACACCTGCCGCGCCTGCCCGGAATACAATGCAACAACACAAGCGAGGGTGGGAAAAACGCAGGTGTAACCGTAGGATGAGCGTTTTTTCGCTGCGCGTTCGCATAAGATAGATACATTACGAAAAACAGCCCCCGGATCGGATCCGAGAGCTGTTCCTGCTACACAAATACCGGATTACACCAATTCAATGATGCACATCTCCGCAGCGTCTCCGCGGCGAGGACCGGTTTTGATGATGCGGCAGTATCCGCCGTTGACCTCTTTGTATTTGGGTCCAATCTCATCAAACAGTTTTTTCACAACGGCTTCCTTGGTCACATATGCCATAGCCGCGCGTTTATTGGCAAGCGAGTCGTCCTTGGCAAGCGTAATCATTTTCTCCGCCATGGAACGGACCTCTTTGGCTCTTGTAATAGTGGTTTCAATTCTGCCGTTTTCCAGCAGATAGGTAACCATAGCCCGCAGCATCGCCCGACGATGGTCCGTCGGTCTGCCGAGTTTTCTGGTGCCTGGCATGTACAATCACTCCTTTACCTTTGCGTGGGGATCATTCTTCTTCCTGACGAAGAGAAAGTCCGAGAGAGGCAAGCTTGGCGATCACTTCATCCAGCGATTTTCTGCCCAGGTTGCGCACCTTCATCATTTCATCCTCGGTCTTGTTGATTAGATCCTCAACTTTGTGGATATTCGCTCTCTTCAAGCAATTGAAAGAGCGGACGGAAAGGTCAAGTTCCTCAACGGTCATCTCCAGGATCTGTTCTTTTCCGGTCTCATCTTTTTCGACCATGATCTCCGCATTGCCCGCCTCTTCAGACAGATCAATAAAGAGATTGAGATGTTCGTTGAGAATCTTGGCAGCAAACGAAACAGCATCCTTCGCAGTAATCGTGCCGTTCGTCTCTACCTCAAGAATCAGCTTGTCATAGTCGGTGATATTGCCTACGCGGGTATTTTCGACCGTATAGGTCACCTTGTTGACCGGCGTATAGATCGAATCAACCGCAATCACGCCAATGGGCGGATTCAGTAATTTCTTGTTTCGATCCGCCGAAACATAGCCTCTGCCAACATCTGCGGTAAGCTCCATCTTGAGGTGCGCGTCAGCGTTAAGCGTAGCGATAACCTGTTCGGGGTTGATGATCTCCACTTCGGAATCATGCTGAATATCGGCAGCAGTCACAACCTTTTCGCCGGTGCAGTCGATATACATAGTCTTCGGACCAGAACCATAGATTTTCAAAATGACATCTTTCAGGTTCAGCACCATCTCAGTGACATCTTCCTTGACGCCCTCAACGGTGGAAAACTCATGAAGTACGCCGTCAATTTTGACTGAGGTGATGGCGTAGCCCTGCAGGGAAGAAAGCAGCACACGGCGCAGGCTGTTGCCCAGCGTGGTGCCATAGCCTCTTTCCAGCGGGTCAAGGACAAAACGACCTTTGGTTCCGCCCTGGTTGAGATCTTCGGATTCGATTTTGGGCTTCTCAATTCCAATCATTCAAAACCCTCCTTATATGGTACAGGTTGCCCTGCCGTAAAAAACTGAAATAGAACAAGCAATGAGTCGATTATTTGGAATACAACTCAACGATCAGCTGCTCGTCAACCGGAGCGGTGATCTGATCTCTTTCGGGAAGCTGGGCAATGGTAGCTTCGCCGGCTTCCTTGTTCACACTGACCCAAGCGGGGATGGTGTGTACATCGGAAGACAACAGGGTCTTGAATTTTTCGGAATCCATGCTCTTTTTCTTGATGCTGATCACATCGCCGGCCTTGCAAAGGTAGGAGGGAATGTTGACCTTTTTGCCGTTTACAAGGAAATGAGCGTGGGAAACAAGCTGTCTGGCTTCCGCGCGGGAAGAAGCAAAGCCACAGGTATAAACCACATTGTCCAAACGGCTTTCGCAGATGATCAGCAGATTGTCACCGGTCACACCGGCTTTTTTCTGCGCCATCAGGAAATATTTATAGAACTGGCTTTCGTTCAGACCATAGTATCTTCTGGCTGTCTGCTTGGCGCGAAGCTGCATCCCATAGTTGGAAAGCTTTTTGCGGCTCTGACCGTGCTGGCCGGGCGCATAGCTGCGCTTATCCAGCGCGCATTTGTTGGTATAGCACTTGTCGCCCTTGAGAAACAGCTTTTTGCCCTCGCGGCGGCAGAGCTTACATACCGCGTCAGTATATCTTGCCATAGTGTAAATACACCTCCTGAATCTCTGTTAAACGCGTCTTCTTTTGGGCGAACGGCAGCCATTGTGGGGGATGGGGGTAACATCCTTGATCATGCTGACGTCCAGACCGGCGGTCTGAAGAGCGCGGATGGCAGCCTCACGACCGGCGCCGGGACCCTTGATATAAACCTCAACGGTTTTCATGCCATGCTCGATGGCAGCCTTGGCAGCGGTCTCAGCGGCGGTTTGCGCCGCGAAGGGCGTCGATTTTCTGGAGCCTCTGAAGCCCATTTCACCGGCGCTCGCCCAGGAAACCGCGTTGCCCTGGGTATCGGTAATGGTTACGATGGTATTGTTGAAGGTGGACTGAATATGGGCAGCGCCGCGCTCCACGTTCTTTTTCTGAACACGTTTGCGCCCGCCGGCATTTCTTTTAACACCTGCACCTTTGATTGCCATATGGATCCTCCTTACTTCTTCTTATTGGCGATTGTCTTCTTGGGACCTTTGCGCGTACGGGCATTGGTCTTGGAACGCTGACCTCTGACCGGAAGGCCCTTGCGGTGTCTGACGCCGCGATAGCATCCGATTTCGATCAGGCGTTTGATGTCATAAGCCGTCTCTCTTCTGAGATCGCCTTCGACCTTGACATTATGGTCGATGTATTCACGAAGCTTGGAAACATCGTTTTCGGTAAGATCCTTCACGCGGGTGTCGGGATCAATGCCGGTAGCCTTGATAATGTCATCTGCGGTTTTGCGACCAATGCCGAAAATATAGGTAAGAGCAATTTCAATTCTCTTATCTCTGGGCAGGTCTACACCGGAAATTCGTGCCATGTTGTTCTTGCACCTCCAATTACGGTTTGCAGGGATTAGCCCTGACGCTGTTTATGCTTGGGATTTTCACAGATAACCATGACTTTTCCCTTGCGCTTGATGACTTTGCATTTTTCGCAAATTTTCTTAACAGAAGGTCTGACTTTCATATTGAGATACCTCCGAATCCATGCTTACTTCTTATTTTGAACGCCAAGTAATGCGTCCGCGGGTGAGATCGTAAGGCGACATCTCAACCTTCACTTTATCACCGGGAAGAATCCGGATGAAATTCATCCGCAGTTTTCCGGAGATCGTAGCCAGGATCTGACAGCCGTTTTCCAGCTCTACCTTAAAATTTGTATTGGGAAGAGCCTCCACGACCGTGCCCTCAACTTCGATCATATCCTGTTTCGACATGCTGTTCAACCTCGCTTCCAGTGGTGACGCATTCTTTCAGCGCCCTTTTCAACGCCCGGTTCGAGCAAAACGCTTCCTCGGGCAATATCGCTTTGGTTCGAGACAAGTGAGCCGGATTTTTCTTTTTTGGCTTTTCCAACGGACGGTCTTTACCATTGGCGACCAGTATTCTGCCGCCGTCTTCGCCGAGCACCGCCAGCAATTCGCCGCGGTCCCGTCCGGCTTTGGAAAGAACGACGGAGCCTTTTACAAAATCCATACGCTTTCTCAGTCCTCGGCAAGGGTCAGAATCTCGCACGCGCCGTCTGCGGTAATCGCGACGGTATGCTCGAAATGCGCCGCCCATTTGCCGTCGGTGGTGACGGTCGTCCAGCCGTCCGGCAAGATCCGCACCTGGTGCGTACCCATGGTGATCATCGGCTCAATTGCCAAGGTCATGCCGGGCAATAACCGCACGCCATGCCCCGGCGTCCCATAATTGGGCACTGCGGGGTCCTCATGAAGCGCCCTGCCGACGCCGTGACCGGTAAAGCTGCGAACCACACCGTAACCGCGCTCTTCACAATAGGTCCCGATCGCCGAGCCAATATCGCCGAGTCTGCCGCCGGCAACCGCCTTGGCAAGCCCTTCATACAAAGACGCCCGGGTGGTATCGATCAGCTTTTGTGCCTGATCCGAGATCCTGCCGCAGGCGAAGGTCGCCGCATTGTCGCCATGGTATCCGTCAACCTCGGCGCCAAGGTCAATGCTGACGATATCACCTTCCCGCAGCACCTGCTTTCGGGAAGGAATGCCATGAATCACCACTTCATTGACGGAAATACAGGCAGTGGCGGGAAAACCGTTGTAATGCAGGAAATTCGGCTTACCGCCATGACACAGGATGTACTTGCGGGCAATCTCGTCAATCTCATAAGTCGATATGCCCGGCTCAACCGCTGCGCCCGCCGCCTTCAGCGCGCCGGCGGAGATTGCCCCCGCCACGCGCATTTTTTCAATTTCTTTGCGGGTTTTCAGAACGACCATTCAGTCTTCCACCGCTTTCAGGGTAAGGGCTGTGGTGTCTTCCACTTTTTCCTGCCCCTTGACGGTGCGCAGCTTGCCGGTCTTCGCATAGTAATCCTTCAGAGGCTCGGTTTCCGTGTGGTAAACCTTCAAGCGCTCCAGAACGGTTTCCGGCGCGTCGTCCGTACGCTGCACCAGTTCGCCGCCGCATTCGTTGCAAACACCGTCCACGGCGGGTTTTTTATACTCAATGTGATAGGAAGCGCCGCAGTTTTTGCAGACTCTTCTTCCTGCCATTCGAGCGGCAATGGCTTCGTCGGGAACATCAATGTCGATAACCTTATCGATCAAAACACCCATCGCATCCAGCGCCTCAGCCTGAGGTATGGTGCGCGGGAAGCCGTCCAGAATGAAGCCTTTTTCGCAATCCGGTTCCTTCAGCCGTTCCTGTATGATGCCGATTACCACTTCGTCAGGCACCAGCTTGCCTTCTTCGATATAGGCTTTCGCCTTCAAGCCCATTTCTGTGCCGTTTTTCAGCGCGGCACGAATGATGTTGCCGGTAGAGATGGCAGGGATGCCATACTGCTTACTGACAATTTCCGCCTGGGTTCCTTTGCCTGCGCCGGGGGCGCCTAAAAAGATAATGTTCATATTACACACCTCTTAATCCAGGAAGCCCTTGTAATGACGCATCATCATCTGGCTCTCCAGCTGACGGACCGTCTCAAGCGCAACACCGACCAGAATGATGATCGAGGTGCCGCCCAAGGCAAGACCGGTAGCGTCCGCGCCGACCAAATCAGCAAACTGAGAGAACAAGATCGGGAAGAGGGCAACCACGCTCAGAAGCAGGGCGCCAAGCAGGACAATCTTGGACAGTACCTTCTGGATATAGTCCGAAGTCGGCTTGCCGGGACGCACAAAGGGAACCGTACCGCCGTTCTTACGCAGATTGTTCGCCATTTCCACGGGATTGTACTGGATCGCCGAATAAAAATAGGCAAAGAAGATGATCAGAATAAAGTAAATAATGGCGTAGAACCAGTGGTCCTGCTCAAAGGGAGCGAAGAGCCACTTATAAAGATTGGACTTCTCATCCGCCTGAACAAACATATTGATCGTGGGGGGGATGGAAAGAATCGAGCTGGCAAAAATGACAGGAAGAACGCCGGACATATTGACCTTGATCGGGATATAGGAGTTCTGACCGCCATACATCTTTCTGCCGACGACGCGCTTGGCGTACTGAACAGGAATGCGCTGCTCTGCATTGTCCATCCAGACGATATACGCGATCATCAAAAGCATCGTGATCGCCGCCAGCGGCATGACAACCAGATTGGCGCCGCGCTGCTGGAAATGCTGGAACATCACTGTAGCGGTGACCGGAATGCGGGAAATGATGCCCGCAAACAAGATCATGGAAATACCATTGCCGATGCCGTTGCGGTTAATCGACTCACCCAGCCACATGATCAGCGCACAACCGCCGGTCAGGGTAAAGATAACGATGAGCGCCTGGAACACGGCCCAGAAGCCGGTGTAATCGGTTCCGTCCACGGCTTTTTCCAAAAAGCCGCCGCTTCTGATATACAGGAAGTACGCAGTGCTCTGCACCAGCGCCAGCGCAATCGCTACATAACGGGTGATGGCAGTAATTTTCTTTCTGCCCTCTTCGCCCTCTTTGGACAATCTTTCCAGCGCGGGGATTGCTACCGTCAACAGCTGAATGATAATCGAAGAGTTGATGTACGGCGTGATGGACATCGCGAACAAGGTTCCGTAGTTAAATGCCTCACCGGTCATCATTGTCAGGTAAGACATAAAGGTATTGGTCTCTTCCGCGCCAATAATACCTGCCTCACCGATGTCAAGGAACGGAACCGGGAGATTGGCGCCCAGCCTGAAAATAAACAGGATCAGGGCGGTGTAAAGGATCTTTTTACGAAGCTCCGGAACCTTCCACGCATTTATCAGGGTTTGAATCATCTTGTGTTACACGCTCCTTCCTCATTCCGGCTGCACCGGAAGATAACTGCTGTGTCTGAATTCATTCGACAACTTCCGCGGTGCCGCCGGCGGCTTCGATTTTTGCTTTTGCCGCCTCGGAATAAGCGTTCACTTTCACGGTAAACTTTTTGGTCACATCCCCGTTGGCGAGGATTTTTACGCCGTCCAGCTCTTTTTTGACAAGCCCCGCCGCCTTCAGCGCCGGGATATCGACAACCGCGCCGTCATCAAAGCGCTCTTCGATGGCGGAGAGATTGACGATCGCGATCTGTTTGGCGAAAATGTTGTTGAATCCTCTTTTGGGGATTCTTCTCTGCAGGGGCATCTGACCGCCTTCAAAGCCGGGACGGGGACCTTTGCCGGCACGGGCTTTCTGCCCCTTGTGACCTTTGCCGGCGGTTTTGCCCTGACCGGACGCCGGGCCTCTGCCGATCCGCTTGACTTCCTTTTTGGAGCCGGCGGCAGGCGCTAACTCATGCAGTTTCATGCTACCCATCCTTTCTTATTCTTCGACTGCGAGCAGATGAACGATTTTGTTGATCTTGCCGCGTGTCTGCGCATTATCCGGCTGCACGGACACATCGCCGATTTTATGAAGACCGAGTGCATATGCGGTGGCAATCTGGTCTTTCTTGCTGCCGATCAGGCTTTTGACGAGCTTAACCTTAAGTTCTGCCATGATATGTCACTCCTTACTCTAAAATTTCCTTCACGGATTTTTCTCTGGTCGCCGCAACTTCCTCTGCGGTGCGCAGCTGCAGAAGTCCGTCCATGGTGGCGCGAACCACATTGCAGGGATTGTTGGAGCGCAGGGCTTTGGCACGGATGTCCTTAATGCCCGCAGCTTCCAAAACATCACGCACAGCGCCGCCGGCGATAACGCCGGTACCGGGGGCAGCCGGCTTCAGAAGCACGGAGCCTGCGCCGAACTTGCCGAGAACTTCGTGGGGAATGGTGGTTCCTCTCAGGGAAACCTTCACCAGGTTCTTCTTGGCGTCTTCGATGCCCTTGCGGATGGCGTCGGGAACTTCGCCGGATTTACCCAAGCCAAAGCCCACGGTGCCTTCGCCGTCGCCAACCACGACCAGCGCGGCGAACTTGAAGATACGACCGCCCTTCACGGTCTTAGCGACACGATTAATATGGACGACTCTCTCCTGGTATTCGTCGTTTTTCTGCGTATCAAACTTAGCCAAAAGTATTCCTCCCTTTCTCAGAACTTGAGGCCGCCCTCACGGGCGCCTTCGGCAAGACTCTGCACACGACCGTGATAGATGTAGCCGCCGCGATCATAAACACACTCAGTGATGTCTTTTTCCACAGCGCGCTCTGCCAACAGTTTGCCAACCTTAAAGGCTGCGTCCTTATTCCCGCCGTAATCGGCAAAATCCTTTTCGACGGTGGATGCGCTCGCCAGCGTTACGCCGTTGACGTCGTCAATCAGCTGGGCGTAAATGTGCTTGAGCGAACGATAGACGGAAAGACGAGGACGCGCGGGAGTGCCGCTGATCTTATTGCGGACTCTCTGGTGACGCTTGATTCTGGCTTTATTGCTGTCCGTTTTTTTAACCATTTCGACTCACTCCTTTTATTTACCGCCCTTGCCGGCCTTGCCTTCCTTGCGGCGGATGCGCTCGTCGGCATATTTGATACCCTTGCCCTTATAAGGCTCGGGCGGACGAACGCCGCGCACTTCGGAAGCGAACTGACCGACCTGCTGTTTATCAGCGCCGGAAATAATGATTTTTGTATTGTCGGGAACCTCAATGGTGATCCCTTCGGGCGCGATGATATTGACCTTGTGGGAATAACCGACGGTCAAAATCAGCTCCTTGCCCTTAAGCTCCGCGCGGTAACCGATACCGTTGATCTGCAGCTCCTTTTTGAAGCCGTTGGTCACGCCTTCCACCATATTGGCGATCAGCGTGCGGGTCAGACCGTGCAGAGATTTGTTCATGTTGGTGTCATCGGGGCGGGTAACGGTAATGGCGCCGTCCGCAGCCGCGATGCTCATATTACTGTTGAAGGTTTCGGTAAGGGAGCCTTTGGGGCCCTTCACGGTAACGGTGCTGCCGCTGACCGAAACATCAACGCCCGCCGGAACGGCGATCGGCATTCTTCCGATTCGAGACATACCTGTAACCTCCTTACCAGACAAACGCCAGGACTTCGCCGCCGACATTGGCTTTGCGCGCGTCCCGATCCGTCATAATACCCTTAGAAGTCGAAAGGATCGCAATGCCAAGACCATTCATTACCTTGGGCATGTTTTCACAATCGGCATAAATACGCAGGCCGGGCTTGGAAACTCTGCGCAGTCCCATCAGAACACGGGACTTATTGGGACCGTACTTCAGGGTGATCTCAATGACGCCCTGTTTGCCGTCCTCAATGACTTTATAGCTTTTTACATATCCTTCGTCAACAAGAATCCGGGCAATAGCCTTTTTCATGTTGGAAGCGGGGATGCACACCGTATCATGCTTTGCCGAATTGGCGTTGCGAATTCTGGTGAGCATATCAGCGATGGAATCTGTAATCTGCATGCCGTTTACCTCCTTTTGTAAAGCCTATTACCAGCTGGCTTTTTTGACGCCGGGGATCTGACCCTTGTGAGCCAGCTCTCTGAAGCAGATTCGGCACACGCCGTACTTACGAAGGTAAGCGTGGGGCCTGCCGCAGATCTTGCATCTGTTATATTGACGGGATGAAAATTTCGCAGGTCTCGCCTGTTTTACTTTCATTGAAGTTTTGGCCATTTCACTTTACCTCCTATCTTACTTCGCAAAGGGAGCGCCCATCAGGGTCAAAAGCTCACGGGCTTCCTCATCGGTCTGTGCGGTGGTGACAAAACAAATATCCATGCCGCGCACCTTGTCGACCTTATCGTACTCGATCTCGGGGAAAATCAGCTGTTCGCGGATACCCATCGAGTAATTGCCTCTGCCGTCAAAGGAGTTGGGGTTGATGCCGCGGAAGTCACGAACGCGGGGCAAAGCAAGGTTAAAGAAGCGGTCGATGAATTCATACATCTTGTCGCCTCTTAACGTTACCTTCACGCCGTTGGGCATTCCCTCACGCAGTTTGAAATTCGCGACGGATTTTTTCGCCGCGCACACCACGGGCTTCTGACCCGTGATCATTGCGATGTCGCCGCAGATGGCGTCAATGGCTTTCGGGTTATCCCGCGCCTCGCCGCAGCCGACGTTGATCACAACCTTGTCAAGCTTGGGGATCTGCATGACGCTCTTGTAGCCGAATTTTTTCATAAGGGCGGGAGCGACTTCGCTTTTATAATGCTCTTTCAGTCTTGCTGCCATGTTTCCTGCTCCTCCTTATTCAAAATGGGCGCCGCAGCCGCTCTTTTTGCAGACGCGCATCTTCTTGCCCTTTTCGTCCACGACATGACCGACGCGAGTCGGCTTGCCGCATTTTGGGCAGATCAGCTGCACCTTACTGGCATACAGCGCGGCTTCCGCCTTGATCAGACCGCCGGGCTCGCCCATTTTGCGGGGCTTGACATGCTTAGTAACGATGTTGACGCCCTCGACAATGACCTTGCCTTCCGAAGGGCTGACCTGCATGACCTTGCCTTTTTTACCGCGGTCTTTGCCGTTGAGGACAACGACGGTGTCGCCGTTTTTCACATGTAATTTACTCATAGCTCTACCTCCATCAAAGCACTTCGGGCGCCAGAGAGAGAATCTTCAGATAATCCTTGTCGCGAAGCTCTCTCGCCACGGGTCCAAAAATACGTGTGCCTCTGGGGTTCTTATCATCACGGATGATGACGGCTGCGTTCTCGTCAAAGCGGATATAGGTGCCGTCCTCTCGACGAACACCGCTGGCGGAACGAACGACAACAGCCTTGACAACGTCGCCCTTTTTGACAACGCCGCCGGGTGTAGCTTTTTTAACAGACGCTACGATCACATCGCCGATATTGGCGTATTTTCTGCCGGAGCCGCCCAGTACGCGAATGCACATCAGCTCTTTCGCGCCTGTATTGTCGGCGACCTTCAGCAAAGTTTGCTGCTGGATCACGGTATTGCCTCCTTATTTCGCTTTCTCGATGATACGCACAACGCGCCATCTTTTATCCTTGGACATAGGACGGGTCTCCATCACGAGAACGCGATCGCCGATGCCGCATTCGTTTTTCTCATCATGGGCTTTGAACTTAATGGTATTGTTGACGATTTTCTTGTAAAGAGGGTGTTTGACACGGTCTTTAACGGAAACGACAACGGTCTTGTCCATCTTATCGCTGGTCACAATGCCCACGCGCGTTTTTCTCAAATTTCTTTCCATGAATGCTGTCCTCCCTCTCCTTACGCCTCGGCGCCGTGCAGCTCAATATCGCGCTGGATCGTTTTGATACGGGCAATATCTTTTTTGACGGCGTTGATGCGCATCGGGTTGTCGAGCTGGTTGATGGTCTGCTGGAAGCGCAGTTTAAAAAGCTCATCCTTCAATTCAAGAAGCTTAGCATCCAACTCCTCGGAAGACATTTTTCTGATTTCACTGGCTTTCATGACTGCTCACCACCCTGTTCATCTTTCGTTACAAATTTGCATTTGATGGGAAGCTTATTGGCTGCAAGGCGCATGGCTTCGCGGGCAACTTCCTCATCGATGCCGGCGATTTCAAACATAACTCTGCCGGGCTTGACAACAGCAACCCAGTATTCGGGCGAACCTTTACCGGAGCCCATGCGGGTTTCGGCGGGTTTCTCGGTGATGGGCTTATCGGGGAAGATCTTGATCCAAACCTGACCGCCGCGCTTGGTGTAGCGGGTCATGGCGATACGGGCAGCCTCGATCTGATTAGAAGTAATCCAGGCGGGCTCAAGAGCCTGCAAGCCATACTGACCATAGGTCACTTTGTTGCCGCGGGTTGCCTGGCCGGTCAAACGGCCTCTCTGCTGACGGCGGTATTTTACTCTCTTAGGCAGTAACATCAGGCTCTCTCCCTTCTTTGATTGGTTTTACGGGTGTCATGAAGGACCTCGCCTCTGTAGATCCAGACCTTGACGCCGATTCTGCCGTAGGTGGTTTTCGCCTCGGCAAAGCCATAGTCAATGTCGGCGCGGATCGTCTGAAGGGGAATGGTGCCCTCGTGATAGGTCTCGCTGCGGGCGATTTCCGCGCCGCCGAGACGACCGCTGACCTGGGTTTTGATGCCTTTGGCGCCGAGCTTCATGGTTCTGCCGATCGCCTGTTTCAGCGCGCGGCGGAAAGAAATACGGCGCTCCAGCTGACCGGCAATATTTTCGGCAACCAGCTGGGCATTCAGGTCGGGCTGCTTAATCTCAACAATGTTGATGAAAACATCCTTGTCACCGCCGAGCATTTTCTTGCAGGTAGCTTTGAGCTTTTCAATCTCGGAGCCGCCCCTGCCGATGACCATGCCGGGCTTGGAGCAATGGATATTGATGCGAACTCTCTTCGGGTCGCGTTCGATTTCGACCTTGGGAACACCGGCAGGCGCGAGCGTATTCAGCAAATAGGTACGAAGCTTGTGGTCGGAAACCAGCGTGTCGCCAAATTCGCCTTTCCCTGCATACCAGCGGGATTCCCAGTTTTTGATAACACCGATGCGAAGACCGGTGGGGTTAATTTTCTGTCCCATACTCTGCCTCCTCCCTCTTATTCTTTCTCCTCAAGCACCAGGTTAATGTGCGAGGTTTTCTTATTGATACGGAACGCACGGCCCTGGGCTCTGGGTCTGATTCTTTTCAGGGTGGGTCCCTGGTCTACGCGGCATTCCGCCACATAGCAGTCGGACAGATTCATATCTTTCATTTCCGCATTGGCCATAGCGGATTTCAAAAGCTTCTGAAGCGGTTCACACGCGGCCTTGGGTGTGAACTTGAGAATTGCCATCGCTTCTTCGACGGGTTTGTTGCGGATCAGGTCCAGAACGATCTGCACCTTACGCGGGGCGATTCTGATAAAAGTCGCCTTTGCCGTTGCTCTCATAGATTACACTCCTTTCGACCGATTATTTACCGGTATTGGACGTTTTGGATC
>CASFQZ010000035.1 GCA_949296825.1 uncultured Eubacteriales bacterium | reverse complement strand
CCAAAAGAAAGGATGAAAGTGTATGTTGGAAAAAATCATAGCGTTCTTTATGGCGATTATCACCTTTTTCGCCAACCTGTTCGGCATTACCCTGCCGGGCACGCAGCCGGAACCGGAGCCAACGCAGAGCTATGTCTGGCTGGACGCCGCCTACGGCGAGGACGAACAACAAAATCTGGATTTATATATCCCAAAAAACTGCGGCGAGACGGTCGGGCTGGTGCTGTTTATCCACGGCGGCGCATGGCATAAGGGCGACAAGAGCTTTTACGACGAAAATACGCTGAAATATGTCAATGACTTAGGCTATGCGGCGGCTTCGATCAATTACCGCTATGTGGACGCGCAAACCGATTTGTGGGATCTGACGGACGATGTGGGCGCGTCGCTGCAATTTATCAAGGATAAGGGCACAGAAGTGGGCATTACCATCGAAAAGGCGCTTTTAACCGGCATTTCCGCCGGCGGGCATCTCTCGCTGCTTTACGCCTACGCGTGCAAGGACAACGCCCCCATCGAGCCGGCAGTGGTCTATTGCGAAAGTGCGCCGACCGACCTGACCGAACGCAGCTATTTCACCGAGCCCAACGACGAGGGCTCCCCGGAATTCCTGATGCAGCTGGTCAGCTGGTGCACCGGACAGCAGATCACCTTTGAAAATTATGAGAGCGAAGAAGCCCAACAGGCGCTGCTGGCGGTGTCACCCATCACCTATGTAGACGAAAACACCGTGCCCACCGTTATCGCACAGGCGATCAACGACCGATCCGTGCCCTATGCCAACGCAGTGGCGCTGGAGGAAAAGCTGACCGCATACGGCATCCGGCACGACATGGTCGTCTTCCCCACCTCCGGTCATTTGCTGGAGTCGGACCCCGAGCAAAAACAACAGGCGGAGCAATTGGCAATCGCCTACGCCGCCGAATATCTGAACTGATCCAATCCAAAGAAAAACAGCGCGGGCGAGGTTCCGCGCTGTTTTTCTTTGGGATCGACTCGGGAAGCGGTCAAGGTTCCCGCAAGATTAGCAAAGGATCGGATTTCGCCCGCCGCATCAAGACGGAGATACCCCCGATCGGTTTGATAGGATGAGCCGTCTTCCGTTTCCGTCCAAGTGCCGCCCGGCGAAAGGAGCGAAAGCAGCAGCTCATAGCAAAGAGTGGCGACGGACGAAGGAGAGGCATCCGCTCTTTGTTTTGCCGTGGTTACGCCGTTCATTTCGCAGGTATAGGTTCCTTCGGTGCAAAGGAGCCGGTAGCCGCGCAGCGTCTCCGGCGACAGGAAGATCAGCGCCATCTGGCTGCGGTCGGCGGTTATTTCCGCCTCAAAGGAAAAATCATTACAGGAGATCTGATACACGCCGCTGACATAGGCAGGTGTTTGACGAGGCTGCGGAACGAGGGGTTTGGCGCAAGCACAAAGGAAAAGCAGCGATAAGGACAGACAAAGAGCTATGATTTTTCGCAAAAGAAATCACATCACTTCTTCGATTTTAGAAAGAAGCGAAGGAAGCCGCCGTAGCATTCCCGAAGGGGTGGTGCTCATCATTGAATCTTGCCGGGCTGTCAGGTCCCCCGCAGCGCCGTGCAGGTACGCGCCCGCGACAGCGGCATGGAAGAGAGGCATTCCCTGGGCGGCAAAGGATAAAATCATCCCCGCCAGCAGATCGCCGCAGCCTCCGGTCGCCATCCCGGCGTTGCCGGTGGAATTGCAAAAAACCTTACCCTCTGGCGATGCAATCAGGGTTCGGTGCCCCTTCAGCAGCAGGAATACGCCGCGCTCCGCCGCGAAATCAGCAGCCAGACGTACCCGCGACGCCGCATCGGTCGGCACGGCGCAGCCGGTCAGCCGCGCCATCTCGCCGGGGTGAGGAGTCAGCAGGATCGGCGCGCTTCGCTCTTTCCCTATATCTTTATTCGCCGCCAGCAAATTTATGCCGTCCGCATCCAAAATCAGCGGACAATCCGCCTCCGCCAGCAAAAAGCGTAGTACCGCATTGCTGCCCTGCCCGGTTCCGACGCCGCAGCCGAAGAGGATCGCGCTCGCCTTTTGGACGGCGGGGCGCAGCCTTTCGATTGCTAAATCGGAAAATGCGCCCGCTTCATCCGCTGCCAAGGGCAGAAGAACCGGTTCGGTCAATTTGGAAGCAATCGCCGGATAGGCGGGCTTTGGGAACGCCGCCACCGTCAGACCGGCGCCGCAAACCACCGACGCCCCGGCAGCCAGCACCGCCGCGCCGGGCATATCAAAACTGCCGCAGACCGACAGGGCAAAGCCATAGGTTCCTTTGTGGGACAGCTCCGCGCGGGGGCGGAAGAATCCGGCGACGCGGGAAAAACCGGTTTTTTCGCAGAGATGGGGTGCCATTTCCGCCGCTGCAAAACCGATGTCGGCTATTTGGATTTCACCGCACGCTTTTTCGGTGGGCGCAAAGGCAAGCGCCGGCTTCAGCGCGTGCATGGTGACAGTCATATCGGCGTGAAAATACAGGTCCGGCAGCTCGTTTCGATCCGCAGCGATACCCGAAGGAATATCCAGCGCCACTTTATATGCCGATGCAGCATTATATTTTTCCGCCAGCGCCCGCAAACCGCCGCCGAGCTCGCCCCGAAAGCCGATGCCGAACACCGCGTCCACCAGGCAATCGGCTTTTTCCATCCAGTCGAGCGCCAGCGCCGGATCCCGGGTATAATCAACAATGGAAAGGAAGCGGCACGCCGTCTCGTCGTACATTTTTTTTGACAATTCATCCGACGGCTCGCCCAGCGCCAGCACCACCGAAACCCGGTGTCCCAGCTGCGCCAGGCGGCAGGCAGCAACAAAGCCGTCGCCACCGTTTTTCCCTTTGCCGCAAAGAATACAGACCCGCCGCAGCGGCAGGTCTCTTTCGTCGATGAGATCGGCGGCTTTTTCTCCCGCCGTGCGCATCATTTCCTCATAGGAAACGCCGCCGGCAAAGCCCCGCGCTTCCTCCCAACGCATTTGCTCCTCCGTCAGAACCAACATGTCAAGCAGCCTCCCGTTTTTATATTACAGCAGCAAAAGCAGTGTGCCCAGCACATTGACCGCCAAGCCGATCACGAGCTTGCCCGTCAGCTTTTCCCGTAGAAAAACGGCGGAAAAAAGCACGGTAAAGACGATGCTCAGCCGGTCAATGGGCGCAATGATGCTGATAGGTCCCGTTTGCAGGGCACGATAATAGCAGAGCCAGGAAATGCCCGTTGTGACGCCGGACAGGGCGATGACGCCGAAGGAGCCGAGGCGCACATCCCGCAGCATTTTCCCCTTTCGTTTGACCAGCACCATCAGCCACGCCATAAGAAGCACCACCGAGGTGCGCACCGCCGTACCGAGATAGGAATCGATCCCTTCGATGCCCGCCTTGCCCAACAGGGCGGAGGCGGAGGCGAAGACGGCGGAGAAAATCGCATAGCCCAGCCACTTTTTGCCCTCGCCATTTCCCTTGCCTGCGGGCGAAGGCAGCATCAGGACCATGCCCAGCACGATCAGGATCATACCGATGATCGAAGTAGGACTGGAAATATCCTCATGGAAGAGCAGCGCGCCGAAGAGCATAGTCAAAACAATGCTGCTTTTATCCACCGGGGCGACATGCTGCACCGAACCGAGGCTGAGCGCTTTGAAATAACAAAGCCAGGATCCGCCGGTCGCAAGCCCGGAGAAAAGCAGCAGAACAATCGACCGCCGGTCCGCCGCCTGAAAGGACACATCAGAGCCTTCGATCCAGACCATCAGCCAGGCGAACAGCAAAACCACCAAAGTGCGCAGCGCGGTTACGC
This sequence comes from uncultured Eubacteriales bacterium, assembly GCA_949296825.1. Classification (GTDB taxonomy): domain Bacteria; phylum Bacillota; class Clostridia; order Oscillospirales; family Acutalibacteraceae; genus RGIG2774. The sequence continues at coordinate 15,166 of CASFQZ010000035.1, read as the reverse complement.
AGTCGGAATCGTTTTTTTTCAATCCGATTTTCGCGATCACGGCGGTAACGCCCGCGAACAGCGAGGACAACAGCGCCGGGATCAGCCATACAAAAGTTGCCATTTTCAGTCACACAGAACTTTTACTACAATTTTTTTAACCTGCTGAGGCGCGCCGTCCGCCATCAGGGACGGGCGATGCCACTCGCCGGGAAAATACAGGGCGAACTGCCCCTGCCGCAATACGGATGACGTAGCGAGGAAAGCATTTTGACAGAAGGCGATGTCCCCCTCCGCCAGGCGGTCGTCCTCGACAGCACCCCCATCGGCAGGGGCGCTGTCGATGCGCTCCGCGCCGGTGACGACACACTGGATATCCGCGTACCGCCGGTGCATTTCAAAGCGCACCTGAGCCTCCTCTTTGGTTTCCGAAACGGCGATATTCGCAAACACACTTGTTCCGTCGAGATCGTAATGCCCCTGCGGCAAGTTCTCTTCCGCCGCCTTTTTGGCAAAAGCCAACCCTTTGGCAAAGCCTTCGCCCAGGCGTTCATAGCGCGCGATATTTTGTATGGTATCGGTAATCATTCCGATGTCTCCCCTTTCTTTTTCGCAAAAACCTTTTGCTGTAGGCGCATCAGCTGCTCTTTTCGCTGCTGCTGCGCCGCCGGGTCATGCGTATAGCTTCCGTTTTCCCAGCGCAAGACGCTGCCCTCTTTGGCGTCCGCCGGCAGCAGAGAGCGAGCAACGCGCCGGAACTGATTTTCGCCAACCTCCAGGACGGCAAATTCATCCTCAAAGCGGTCGATAAAAATCATGCTGCGTTCACCATCCCGTCCTGCTCGGTCCGCACGGTCAGGTTCTCGCCGTCGGTCACAATGGTAATGGTACCGTCCCGGTCGGTGCGCAGGACCTTTGCGCCAGCCTCTTCCCAGCGCTCGACCACCTTTTCATTCGGATGGTTCTTGCCGCCGTCGCCGCAATGCACGATCGCCCAGCGGGGCGATACGGCGGCGACAAACGCTTCACTGCTGGAGGTTTTGGAGCCGTGATGGGGCACCTTAATCACATCGCTATAGAGCGCGGCGCCGTTTTCCAGCAGCGCCTGCTCCACCTTTTCCTCCGCGTCGCCGGTAAAGAGGAAGGAGCGGCTGCCGAACGCCACCCGGAAGACGATGGACATATTATTCAGCTCCCCGCCTTCCCGGAAAACCGGCGAAAGGATTTCCAGCCGGATATTGCCGAAGGTATAGGTTTCACCGGGCTGAGGGTTGATGACCTCGGCGTCGGAGGCACTGAGCGATTGCAGCAGACGCTCATAGGTGCGGGTGGTGGGGATATTCTCCGCCGTAAGCTCCGGCATCAAAAACCGGTCCGCCCCGATCTCCGCCAATACATAGGGCAGCGATCCGGCATGGTCGGAATGGGGATGGGTGCAGATCATACCGTCCAGCCGCTGCACGCCGTGATCCTTCAAAAAGCGGATCACGGTGTCGGCGGCTTCCGCTTCGCCGCCGTCGATCAGGATGCTGGTATCGCCGGAACACAGCAGGGTGCAGTCCCCCTGTCCCACGTTGATGAAATAAACCTCCAGCGGCTGCGTTTCCTCGGTATCTGCCTGTTCCTTTGCCGGGCTCTGCATGAAATAGGAATAACCGAAGGAGCCGGCGGCAATCAACAGAATGACCAGCGCAGTCAATAAGCTTTTTGCCTTAGCGGATGTTTTTCGCTGTTTTGCCATGACGGGCGCCTCCCTTCTTTGGCTTCAACGGCGGCTTTTTTGCGCCGTATTTACGCAGATACTCCGCCGACGGACGGACAAGGCAGTGGGGATCGCTGCCAATCAGGTCCCGTCTGCCCGCGCGGATCAGCGCTTCCTCAACCAACGCGCGCTTGGACGGGTCGAAATATTGCAGCAGCGCCCTTTGCAGCGCCTTGTCGTGCGCCGAACGGGCGCAGTAGACCTCCCGCATGGTATAAGGATCCAGACCGGTATAAAACATGGCGGTGGAAATCGTGCCGGGGGTCGGGTAAAAATCCTGAACCTGCTCGGGGCGGATATGATGCTTTTTCAGGAACAGCGCCAGTTCCACAGCGTCCTGCAAAGTAGAGCCGGGGTGAGAGGACATCAGGTAGGGTACCAGATACTGCTCCTTTCCGGCGTCGCCGGTCAGCTGGAAATATTTTTTGGAAAACGCAAGATACGCTTCGATATGGGGCTTGCCCATCTTATCGAGCACCGCCGCCGAGCAATGCTCGGGCGCGACCTTCAGCTGTCCGCTGACATGGTATTTCACCAGCTCGCGGAAAAAGGCGTCATCCCGGTCCTCAAGCAGGTAATCATATCGGATGCCGGAGCGGATAAAAACCTTCTTGACGCCCTTGATGCCGCGGGCTTTACGCAAAAGCGCCAGATAGTCGGCATGATCTACCTGCAGGGCGGGACAGGGCTTGGGCGCCAGGCATTTTTTGCCCTTGCACAGCCCCTTGGTCTTCTGCAGATCGCAGGAGGTACGGCGGAAATTGGCGGTCGGTCCGCCGATATCGTGGATATATCCCTTGAAATCAGGAAGCTTTGTTAATTTCTCAATTTCCCGCAGAACCGATTCATGGCTTCGCACTGTAATAAACCGCCCCTGATGAAACGCCAGAGAACAGAAATTGCAGGCGCCGAAGCAGCCTCGGTTATGGGTGACGGAAAAGCGCACCTCCCGGATGGCAGGCACGCCGCCCTCTTCCTCATAGCAGGGGTGATAATTGCGCTCGTAGGGCAGCTCATAGACCGCATCCAGCTCCTCTGTGGTCAGCGGGGGCATCGGCGCGTTCTGCACCAGCATCTGCCTGCCGTGGCGCTGCTTGATGAATTTGCCGCGAATGAAATCGTGCTCGTCCTGCTGGATGCGGGCGGCAACGGCATATTCTTTTTTCGATGCCACGACATTTTCAAAGGACGGGCATTCCGCGCCGCCATAGGGAGTGTTTTTCGGGTCGGTCAGATAACAGGTGCCGCGGATGTCGGTCATATCCTTTATGTTCTCCCCCGCCGCCAGACGGCGGGCAATCTCGCGGGTCTGATTTTCGCCCATGCCATAGGAGAGCAGATCCGCGCCGCTGCTGACCAGAATCGACGGCAGGACTTTATCCTCCCAATAGTCATAATGCGCAAACCGGCGCAGAGAGGCTTCGATGCCGCCGATAATAATCGGGACATCGCCATATGCCTGGCGGATCAGGCGGCAATAGACCTCTACCGCCCGATCGGGGCGTTTGTCCGCTTTCCCGCCGGGGGAATAGGCGTCGTCGCTGCGCTTGCGCTTTGCCGCCGTATAATGGGCGACCATGGAATCGATATTTCCGGCAGAGACAAAAAAGCCCAGCTTCGGACGTCCGAACCGCTGAATGTCCGTCAGAGAATGCCAACCGGGCTGCGCCAAAAAACCGACACGGAAGCCCTCCGCCTCCAGCACGCGGGTGATGATCGCCGCGCCGAAGGACGGGTGGTCCACATAGGCGTCGCCGCTGACATAGACAAAATCCACCGCGTCCCAGCCGCGCTGGCGCGCCGTCTGTTGATTGATCGGTAAAAACATAGCTTTTCTCTCGCTTTTATTCTTCGCTTTCCACAGAAAGCGCTTTCATCTGCTCCCATTCCGCTTTGGAAAGCAGGACCTTTCTGCCCTTACTGCCCTCGTTGGGACCGACGATTCCCTGCTCCTCCAGCGCGTCCATCAGCCTGCCAGCCTTGGAAAAGCCCATGCCGAGCTTGCGCTGCAGGGAAGAAATGGAACAGCTGTCGGGATTGGAAACGATAAAATCAATGGCTTTTTTCATCAGATCGTCGCTGCCGTCCAGACCGCCGACGCTGCTGCCGGTTTTGTCGCCGCCTTTTTTCTTTTCAATAACCGCCTGGCGCTCGATCTCCTGCTGGATGCCCTCATCGTATTCGCCGGGCTGCTGGGTCTTGACAAAATCAACGACTCTTTTAATTTCGCTATCAGAAATATAACATCCCTGCACACGGGTCGGCTTGCGGCGTCCCACCGGTGCAACCAGCATATCGCCGTTGCCCAGCAGTTTTTCCGCACCGGAGGCGTCCAAAATGGTGCGCGAATCGATCTGAGAGGAAACGGACAGGGCGATACGGCTGGGAATATTCGCCTTGATCAAACCAGTAATAACATCCACCGACGGACGCTGGGTCGCGACGACCAGGTGCATTCCCGCCGCTCGCGCCATCTGCGCCAGACGGGTGATGGAGTCCTCAACTTCAGAGGGAGCGACACTCATCAAATCTGAAAGCTCGTCGATAATGATAACGATCTGCGGCAGCTTTTCCAAATCCTCCCGCTCGTCACAAAGGGTGTTATAGGCGGAAATATCCCGCACGCCGTTGTCGTTCAAGATCTTATAACGGTTGATCATTTCGGTAACAGCCCAGCCAAGGGCGCCGGCGGCTTTACGGGCGTCGTTGACTACAGGCACCAGTAGGTGCGGGATCCCGTTATAGACGGAAAACTCGACGGTCTTCGGGTCAATCAGCAGAAGGCGAACCTCAGAGGGGGTCGCATTGTAAAGGATGCTGATGATCATGGTGTTCAGACAGACCGACTTACCGCTGCCGGTGGTGCCCGCCACCAAAAGATGGGGCATTTTGGCAATGTCCAGGAACACCCCGGCGCCGGTGATGTCCTTGCCCAGCGCCACGTTCAGCTTACTTTTGGCGCTGTGGAATTCGTCGCTGTCCAAAAGCTCGCGCATGGCGACGGAAACCCGCTCGCGGTTGGGGATCTCGATGCCGATGGCGGATTTATTAGGAATCGGCGCTTCGATGCGTACCCCGGCAGGCGCCGCCAGGTGGAGCGCCAGATCGTCGGAAAGATTGGTAAATTTACTGATTTTTACGCCGGAGGCGGGCTGCAGTTCATAGCGGGTAACAGAGGGACCGGGGACGATGTCCACGACCTTGGCGTCCACCTTGAAGCTATGCAGGGCAGCGATGAGCTTGTCCGCGTTGGCTTTCAGCTCCTCCCGGTTGGCGGTGAACCGTCCGCCTGCCGGCGGGGAAAGGCACTCAATGGGCGGCAGCTTGTATTCGGGCAGCGGCGGCTTTTGCTCCGCCTCGTCGATTTGCTGCTGCACCTCCAGCTTTGCCTGGTCGTATTCCCCTTCGGTCAGCTTGATTTTTTCCTCCTCTTCGGGCGCTTCGTCCACAGAGAAGGGCGGCTGCTCCTCCGGCGCGTCCTCCATCGACGCTTTTTCCATTGCGTCTACGGTGGCGAACATATTCTCAAAATCGTCCTCCTGACGGCGCACTTGCGCCGGCTTGTCCTGCGCATTCTCCTCCGGAAGGACAAAGGCACGGTCTTTTGCCCGGCGCAGCGGTTCTTTTTTCTCCGATTCACTGCGGGTAAAATCAATAAAATCCTCCGCAGCCGAAGCATCGGGAGACTGCGGCGCTTTTTCCTTTCCTGCGGTAAAGGGGAAATTCCGACGGCGGCTACGAATCTCTTCTTCCTCCTCCGGGCGCAGAGCTTCGCTGCGCCTTTCCGCCGCATCCTTCCATTTTTCGATGGCTTCCGTCGTCTTATCGCCGACCTTTTTGACCGGCTTGCCGAAAAAACCCACCAGCTTCTGGATGGTCGTGCGCGACAGCAGCACGGCAATCAACAGAAGCAGCACACCGTATAAAATCAGGCAAAGGGCTTTGCTGCGGCAGATCAGGTACATCAGCCCCCCAAAAAACGCGCCCAGCGCGCCGCCCAGCGTATCCAGCGTACGGTACTCATGGGCGATCTGCTCGCCAAAGGTCATGGTCTCAAAGGTATCGCAGCCGATGACATGGATCATCGCCGCAAGGATCACAAGCAAAACCGAGCCCCATATGTAAATCCGGAAGGGATCCTCCTCATCCCTGTCCCGGGAGAGGATATAGGCAAAAACAGCAGTCAGGATGGGAAAAAGATAGGCGGAAAAGCCCCAAATCCCCAGATGGAAGGTGTGCAGTCGGTTATAAATGCTGTCCGCGCCGCCGCGCACGGCAGACAGGACAAAAAACAGCACCGCAACGAAAAACAGAATGACCGCCGCAATCTGCTTGCGGCGAGACTGTTTTTCCTGGGCGAGACGCTCCTGCATCTGCTGCATCTGCTCCAGTTCCTTTTTGGTCGGCTTTTTTTTCGTGCTTTTCTGTTTCGACGCCGCCCCTCTCGCGGCGGGCTTTTGCTGGGTTTTCGGCAAGAGATTCCCCTTCCTTTCCGTCAGGCTATGATTTTAGAAAAAACAGTCACGCCGATGCAGAACACACCGAGCGCCACACAGTAATATCCGAAATAGCGGAACAGATCCTTTTTGAGGATCCAGCGCAAAAAGACAATGGCGGCAACGCCGGAGACAGCGGCGGTCAAAATGCCGACGATTGCCGGTCCGGCGGTCAGATTGCTGCCCAGCTCCACGGCGTCTTTCAATTCTGACAGGTTCGCCGCCAAAATGGCGGGAATGCCGAGTATAAAGGAATATTGAACCATATAATTTTTGGATACCCCGCAGAGCAGTCCGGCGGAAATGGTGGAGCCGGAGCGGGACACGCCAGGCAGCGCGGCAGCAAAAAGCTGCGCGACGCCGACCATCAGCGCGGAAAAGAAATCCATCTTACGATAACGGCGAAGCGCCTGGGCACGCATTGCCCCTAAAATCAGAAGCGCGCCGGTGAAAAGGAAGCAGAAGCCCTCGGCGAGGATGCTCGTATCGGTGGAAAATACCGAGAGTTTATCCATGACGTTCTCGCCGCCGCCGGCGGGCAGCAGCATAAACAGCAGCGGCACGCAGGAAACGACAAAATAAATCAACATCTTTCGTTTATCATTCAGACTGCGGAAGTCCTCCCGGATGGTTTTGATATGATATTTTCCGGTAAAAATATCTTTCAGGAAAGCGATCGCTTCCAGAATCAGATGCCAGATGGTCTGCCGGAAGCAAAGGAAGACCGCCGCCAGCGTACCGATATGTAACAGCACATTAAACAGCAGCACATCGTCACCGGAATTGCCCATAAAATATTGAAACACCGAAAGGTGTCCGCTGCTGGAAATGGGCAGGAACTCGGTCAGTCCCTGCACCAGTCCTAATAAAATCGCTTTCCAGTATGTCATTCGGATTCCCCTTTTCCGCTCTTTTTTTTCGCGATCATCGCGTCCAGCTTTTCCAGCGCATCCGAAAGGCTGCCCGCTCGGTCAATCAGCCCCTCGCGCACCGCTTCCTCACCGGTCAAAATCGTCCCAACGTCGGTCATCAGATTGCCGTTTGCCAGCATCAGCTGACGGAACCGACCGGCGGGCATATGAGAATTTTTCGCCACGAAACGGACGATCCGCTCCTGGATGCCCTCCAGATATGCCATGGTCTGCGGCACGCCCAGCACGGTGCCGTTCAGGCGTACCGGGTGGATGGTCATACCGGAAGATGGTGTGATAAACGAATATTCCGCAGCCACAGCCAGCGGCACTCCGATGGAATGTCCGCCGCCCAGAACCAGCGAAACGGTCGGCTTTTTCATACCGGCGATCAGCTCCGCCAGCGCCAGCCCCGCCTCGACGTCGCCGCCCACCGTATTGAGGATAATAATCAGCCCGTCGATTTCTTCGCTCTCTTCAATCGCAACCAGCCGCGGGATTACGTGCTCGTATTTTGTAGTTTTGCTGCTCGGCGGCAGAACGGTATGCCCCTCGATCTGCCCAATCACGGTCAGGCAGTGCAGATACCGTCCGTTTTTACGCACAGTGATGGATCCGAGATCCGCCGCTTCATCCCTGTCCTCCGCCGCAGCCGGCGTTTCCTCGCCGGGCGCAGCGGGCAGGTCACAGTCCAGCCGGCTTTTTTCCAATACAATTCTTTTCAAAATGGGAGCCATCCTTCCGAAAAGGTTTCCTCCATAGGATTTCCCCTTTCAGGAAGGATAAAACCGGCAGTTTTTGTCTTCTGCCGCAGAATACATTATACTATATCCAACCCTTTCAAATCAATATCTATTCACAAAATTTACCGAAAAGACCGAGACGGGAAACTATACATTTTGCATTGAAATCGGCGGCACGGAAGCGAAAAACTGTGAGGTTGCGACCTTGACAAAAAGGGAGAAAAAGGCTACAATTTATGGATGTATCATAAGTATATAATAAAGGAAGGTAAACGATATGGGGCTTACTCTTTCCCAAAAAATCATCAAGAACCATCTGGTCAGCGGCGATATGACGCCGGGCAGTGAGATCGGCCTGAAAATCGACCAGACACTGACCCAGGACGCCACCGGCACCATGGCGTATCTGCAATTTGAAGCCATGGGACTGCAGCGGGTAAAAACCGAGCTTTCCGTTGCCTATATCGACCATAACACCTTACAGAACGGATTTGAAAACGCGGACGATCACCGTTTTATCCAGACCTGCGCCAGAAAGCGCGGCGTGCGTTTTTCCCGTCCGGGCAACGGCATCTGCCATCAGGTGCATCTGGAACGCTTCTCCGTGCCGGGCAAGACGCTGATCGGCTCTGACAGCCATACGCCGACCTGCGGAGGCATGGGAATGCTTGCCATGGGCGCCGGCGGACTGGACGTGGCGGTCGCCATGGGCGGCGGCACCTACTATATCCCGATGCCCAAAATGGTCCGCGTCACCCTGAACGGAAAGCTGCCCGCCTGGAGCGCGGCGAAAGACATCATACTGGAAGTACTGCGTCTGATGAGCGTTAAGGGCGGCGTAGGCAAGATCGTCGAATACGCCGGCGAAGGCGTTCGGACCTTGTCGGTGCCCGAGCGCGCCACCATCACCAATATGGGCGCGGAGCTGGGGGCGACAACCTCCATCTTTCCCTCCGACGAGATTACCCGCGCCTTTCTGAAAGCCCAGGGCAGAGAAGGCGACTGGTCGGCGCTGGCAGCGGATGAGGACGCGGTCTACGATGAGGAATATATCATTGACCTTTCCAAATTGGAGCCGCTGGTCGCCCAGCCGCATATGCCCGACAACGTCGTCAAGGTCAAAGAGATCGCCGGCATGAAAATCAACCAGGTCTGCATCGGCTCCTGCACCAATTCCTCGCTGCTGGATATGATGAAGGTCGCAGCCATCCTCAAGGGCAGAACCGTACATCCCGACGTCAGCCTCGCCATAGCCCCCGGCTCCAAGCAGGTATTGAACATGCTGGCTGCCAACGGCGCCCTTTCCGATATGATCGACGCGGGCGCACGCATTCTGGAATCCGCCTGCGGTCCATGCATCGGCATGGGGCAATCCCCCCAATCCGCCGGCATTTCCCTGCGCACCTTCAACCGCAATTTTAAGGGGCGCAGCGGCACCGCCGACGCAGGCGTTTATCTGGTCAGCCCGGAGACTGCCGCAGTCAGCGCGATTACCGGCGTTTTGACCAATCCCGCGGAATGGGGCGAGGCGCCACAGGTGCAAATGCCCGACGTCTTTACCGTCCATGACAATATGATCGAGCTGCCCTACACCGCAGAGGAAGCGGCGAGCCACGATATTTATTACGGTCCCAACATCAAGGAAGTACCCAAGGGGCACGCGCTGGAGGAGAACATCGACAAGCAGGTGGTGTTGAAGGTCGGCGACAATATCACCACCGACCACATCATGCCCGCCGGCGCGAAGATCCTGCCCTACCGCTCCAACGTGCCCTACCTTTCCCGCTTCTGCTTTACGGTCTGCGACGAGCAGTTCCCCGAGCGCTGCAAACAAATGCAGGGCGGCTTTATCCTCGGCGGCGCAAACTACGGTCAGGGTTCCTCCCGCGAGCACGCGGCGCTGGTACCGCTGTATCTGGGCGTCCGGGCAGTGCTTGCTAAATCCTTTGCCCGGATGCACAAGGCAAACCTGATCAATTCCGGCATTCTGCCGCTGGAATTTGCCGACCCCGCCGATTATGACAAGATCGACCAGATGGATGAGCTGGTATTGGAGCACATCCGCGACGCGGTGGAAAGCGGCAAAACCGAGGCGACCGTCCGCAACAAGACCAAGGACGAGAGCTACAGGATCAGCACCGATTTTTCCGACAGACAGCGCGCCATCCTTTTGGCGGGCGGCTGCCTGAACTATATCGCGGCGCAGCAATAACAGACGAAAGGACGAAAAATCATGAGCGAAGCGAAGATCGAAGCCGCCGTGGCGGCATTCAGAAAGCTTGCCGAAGAGCAGGCGCAACGGGCAAAAGACATCAAAGCCCAGGGAAAATTCAAGGATTATTCTAAATTAGATAAAATTATTATCGGCGTATGCGGCGGTGACGGCATCGGTCCCATCATCACCAAAGAATCCGCCAATGTGCTCAAATATATTCTGGCGGACGATGTCAAAAGCGGAAAGATTGAGTTCCGCGATATCGACGGGCTGACCATTGAGAACCGCGCGGCGCAGAAAAAAGCCATTCCCGACGATGTACTGGCGCAGCTGAAGGCTTGCGACGTAATTCTGAAAGGTCCGACCACAACGCCCCAGGCGGGCGACGGGCTGCCCAACATCGAAAGCGCCAACGTCGCCATGCGCAAGGCGCTGGATCTCTTTGCTAATATGCGTCCGGTGAAAATTCCGGAGCAGGGCATCGACTGGACCTTTTTCCGTGAGAACACCGAAGGCGCTTACGCGGTGGGCTCCCGAGGCGTGGAGGTAGACGACGAGCTGGCGATGGACTTTGTGGTAACCACCACCGAGGGCACCGAGCGCATTGCCCGCCTCGCCTATGAATACGCGAAAAACAACCACAAGGACCGCGTATCCATCGTCACCAAGGCGAATGTCATCAAGACCACCGATGGTAAATTTTTGAACCTGTGTAAAAAAGTCGGCGCAGAATATCCGGATATTACGACCGATGAGTGGTATATTGATATTATGACCGCCAAGCTGATTGATGAAAAGAGAAGAAAAGACTTCAAGGTCATTGTGCTGCCCAATCTGTATGGCGATATTATCACCGACGAGGCGGCAGAGATGCAGGGCGGCGTCGGCACGGCGGGCAGCGCCAACATCGGCAAAAAATACGCAATGTTTGAAGCGATTCACGGTTCCGCGCCCCGCATGGTCAAGGAAGGCAGAGGGCAGTACGCCGACCCGTGCAGTATGCTGCGCGCCTCGGTCATGCTGCTGAACCACATCGGCAAACATAAGGAAGCGGACCGGCTGGAAAAGGCGCTGGACTATTGTATGTTTGAAGAGAAAAAATACACGATCACCGGCAGAGAGGACGGCTGCACCTGCGCTGAATTTGCCGAATATGTCATGCAGACCCTTACTACAAAATTCGGGGACTGATCGTTTGAATGAAACAGATTTTGAAAATCCACATTACGGACATTGTCCCCTTTTCCAAAGGGGTACTGTTTGTCCGACAGGAAAAAATGGAAAACGGCGACAGCAGAGTCTCCTTTTTCGGCTACGACGCAGCGGAGGACCAGATCGCGCCCATCACCAAAAACGCCTATCTGCTGAATAAATTCGGTCCTGCGTTCAAGCCCATCGCATCGCAGCTGGGCGATTATGTATCCTGCGACGCGGGCAAGCTGCCCGGCGGCGGCGCGGCAGTGATCTATACCACCGGCGAAACCGGTATTTTTTCCGAAAAAGGCGAGCTGCAATGGACCGGCGATTTGTTTTATCACGACGCGCCCGCCCGGGACGTCGCCGTGGAAGGGCATTATCTGTGGTGCGCCGTGCCGGAGATGAAGGCGGTGATCCGCTATGCCATCGACGCAAACAAGGTCGTCATGCGCGTCGGCGGCGGCGCGGCAGGGACCTTTGCGCGTCCTGTCGCCGTGGCGAAATACGACGATACGCTTTTTGTCTGCGACCGCGAAAACCGCGAGATCAAAACCATCAGCCTGAACGATTTCACCGTGCGGGAGTACCGGCGGTTTGAGGAGCCGGTCCACAAATACCTGCGTTCCGCCGGGCAGGAATTCGCCGTGCTGAACTCCGGCGTGTATATCCTTTGACTGCGCGCCAAAACCGAACACAAAAACCGGACGCCCGCTGTTTGGCGTCCGGTTTTTTATTATTATAATTGCTTTTATGCCTCGTCTTCGGTCTGCTCTTCACTTGCGGTTTTATCCGGCATCGAAGTGGTATCGGTCAGCACATCAAAAACATCTGCACCGCTTTCCGCAGCGGTCGCAGCCGCATCAGAAACGGCAGAAACTTCGGCGGCAGGCTTCGCAACAGGCTGCCCATCAATACCGGCAGGTGCCGCCTTCGGGTGTTTTTTGTGCCACAAAAGCGCTATGACAAGCAGCATCACAAGTCCCGCAGCGCTCATGGCGACAGCTAGCTGCCAATGGGGCGTCGCATAGCGGAACTCGACGGTATGGTCTCCTGCATCCAGCATCACGCCGCAGAACATGGTGTTTACATCCAAAAGCTCTGCCTCCTCCCCATCAACCCAAACGCGCCAGCCCTCGGAATAGGGAATCTGCGTAGCCAAAAGCTTTGGAGCATCCAACGTGATGGTACCACTGACATAGTCATCGTCCATTACCGTATTTTCCAAAACATCCTGCTGCCGAGCCTCTGAAAGATTTGGCATATTGCTGATGTCTTGCATAATAAAATTCATTTTTGAGAAAGTATATTCACCTATTGCAGAAAACTTTATGGTTATCGTCTGCTCAGGCAAAAGTTCTGCGATATCAGGGGAAGGCAAAAAGCCCACATTAACCAGATAGGAATCGAAGCCGGAATAAAAATCAGCAGTCGGACCAAAATAGTGAATGGTGTCGCCACTTCCGGTCGCATCAGAGGTGAAAGAGATGTTCGCTCTTGCTGGTAAAGTCTCATACTTTTCGTTATAATCCAACACCCGCAGAGCTCGCCTGTCAAAATCACCGTAAGGTGAATCTTCTATTTGCTCATATTTATCAATCTGTTCTTCCACATTCTGATAGGTACTGCCGCCATTAAGCGACACATCTTCGCAGTACACATACACTTCTGCATTCGCTCTTGTTGGCAGAGACACGGTCAAAACTGCCTCTGTATCTTTGACGCGAATGGTATTGCCCTCAACCTCAATGCCCTCTGTGCTTTTCAAAAGCGGCAAAAGATCCATTTCTTCATAACCGGATGTATCAATCTGCGTTTGGGGAAGCGGGAGCGCGGCATCCGTTGCCGCCCCCTGCAAAACAGCATTCTGACGAGCCGCAGGTGTCATGCTATCCCATAGCTCACGGCTGATTACGGAATCATAGGTATAGCCCATCGGCAGATAGTAATTATTTCTGCGGGTCGCATAATAAAAATCCGGATTAGAAATAGTCTGCGCATCAGTGCCGCGGATCCACTGTATATCATCACCAGATGAATTGAGCGTAATCTGATTGGTATATTCCGACGGTTGTTCCACCGGCGAATAATATATCATTTTATTGGCATCCGGCGCTGAACACATATATTTTGAACCCGTCAAAATCTGAAGAGCGTATCTGCGGTCGCAGTTTTCATATTGCTGTTCAAAGAAAATATTATATGCCATTTCCGTCATAAAACGGCTGATATACGGGTTAGACAAACTCAGAAAAAAGGTTGTGGAGTGCGTATCAGACAACATGGCATCGTTACAGGTCATATGAATATAATTATCATATCGGAAAAATTCATCATCGTCATCCAATGATTTAATACTATTTCCTGCTGTGTCAGAAACCATATATTTATATACTTCACCGAAACGCAGGAAGTTTTTTGCTTTATCTGAACCGGTAAACGAATACATCTGAAAAGCTTGCACACAAAGTGATAATACCACCATCGCGGACAGTGCACGAGATATCGTTTTTTTTCGGAATATTCCGTTTTCCGCTGACACAATCAGCAAAAGCGCCGCAAACATCATGGCAATCATCAGCATTGACATATAGGAATGACTGCGCGTCACTATGAAAACCAATGCGGCATAAGCCGCAATAATCCAAAACAGTTTCTTTTTATCCCGCACGGTCAACGTCCAAAAATCGTCATAGGCGTAGACCAACGAGACGCAAACAGGCATAGCAATAACCCAAGTCCAACGGTTGGTGACATAGCCAAAGCCATTCATCATATGACCAAAAAACGGGAAAAGTAAAAAGATACCGCATACAGTAAAAAACAGCGGAATTGTTTTTCTTTTTTTTATCTTTAAAAAGCTAATTATCAACGCTAAAACAGCAACACCGCCGAACCCCATAATCGCATATTTATCTGAAGCCGAACCATCTGTCAGAATCATTGGCAAATGAGAATAATAGCTTTTTCCGTAAAATAAGGGCACTTCATAGGTGACATTCAACCGATCCAGACTTAGGGTGTTTTCAATCTGCGGCAAAAAGATGAACATTGGTATCAACATGGCACTACAGGTATACAGAGCAAATTGACCGATTACGGTAAAAAAGCGTCGAGCCCCCTCTTTGCGGTACTCAGATAAATACTTAATTGCCGCATAGATTACCATAAAAATGCAAATCATGTAAGCAAAATAAAAATTGGAAAGCACCGCCAACGCAAGTGAAACGATATATAAAACCGGAGACTTTTTTTCAAGCGTGCGATCAATTCCCCAAATGACCAGCGGAAAGTACATCAGCCCGATGGCGAACATCGGATGATTGATTACCGCTGTCAAAGCAAAAGGAGTAAAGGCGTAGGAAAGAGCCCCAACAAAAACCGCCTGTGGGTTCTGAACCCTGGTATTCATATACAGTGAAAAAAACAATCCGGCAAGATACAGGCGAATAACCAAAAGAAAACCATATAAATGCTCCGTATACTCCGGCGGGAAAAATACAGCCAAAGCATTTAGCGGATCGCCCAGTCCGTAGTAATGCAATGTGGAAACAATATCGTGCCCCAATCCGATAGAAAAATCAAACATGGGAATGTTCAATGTATGCTCAACAAAAAGATTCGATAGTATCGTCCGTAACCATTCGCCCACATACGCAAGCGTCATGCAATGTTGGCGAAGTCCATCCGTCCATGAAACAAGCGAGCGGCCGGAAAAAGCAAAATAATACCCAAAAAGCCAAACTGCCATAATTGCAAAAGCAAAAGTATAGGCAAACACTATATTTCGTTTTTGAAGTTTTTGATAAAATATCGTCCCTTTTGGTTTGTCTTTTGGTCTGTATTGATATCTCCTCATTGCAATA
>CASFQZ010000034.1 GCA_949296825.1 uncultured Eubacteriales bacterium | reverse complement strand
TGTGTTTTTTTCGGCAATTAAATTATACTATGAAAGCGGCAACCGGGCAACCTTTTTCTGGTCACCCGGTTGTTTTTTCTTTTTGCAGGGCTGCCTTAGTGCGACAGCCCCTTTTTTTAGTTTTTTAAGCTAAGTATAGCTCTTCTTGTGCTTCATCAATGATGGCATAAGCTTCTTTCAGCTTATTTTCAATTGTTCTGGGCATAAGACCGAAAGCTACCATCTTTTTCATCCTAATTTGAGCATTCACAATATCTTTTTTGGCGTAACCTAAATACTCAATAGGAGAGATCGGATGAGAATAATATTCATCCATAACCTCTATTTCCTCTAAAGTTACACAATCTTCATATGACAAAGTATTCACCTCCTCTCATTGCGAAACTGCTTAGCGCCGGCAAAGTCCTGTTCCCACGTACACGAATGGGCCGGGTTTGTCAGCCGAAAAAAGAAACTGCCTGCTCAGCTATGGGCTTTCCTTTGGACATTCGGCGTAAATCGTATATGATAATATGATAGAGTGAACATCCTACAATGTCCCGATGGTAATTTACCCATCCGGCCAAAATCGGATAAAGGATTTTCAACAGCTCATCTGAGGACTTATAGCTATCCTTACTAAACAGTTTTTCTAACTTATTCAGTATGGCTTCTATATTTTTCCTCGAGGGACGAATTTGAATTCCATCTTGATTTCGGTAGACATTCCATCCAAGAAAGTCAAAACCTTCTTTGATATGGACTATACCTGTTTTCTCGTTGGCTAAATTCAGTCCGCGCTGCGATAGAAACGCATTTGCCGCCGGTACGACCATTTTGGCTAATTCATTCCCACTGGTTCCTATCATAATGAAATCATCCGCATATCGAATGAATTGAACTTTAGATTGAAACTGATTATACAGTTCCTTTTCCAAACCATCCAATACCATATTACATATGACGGGGGATAAACATCCGCCCTGCGGTAATCCCTTTTCCACTGGATACAGCCGGTGCTTATATAAGTAACTGCTTTTCAACATCTTCTTTAGGATACTTGGCTCCATTGGAATATGTTTCATTACCCAGTCGTGGCTGATATTATCAAAACAAGCCTGTATATCGGCTTCCAAAATCCATTCCGGACTTGGATTTGTTGATAATGCTTCTGCACACTTGATAATTGCGTCTCTTGTACATCGCGCCGGTCTAAAACCGTAGGAATTGTGGTCTGCCGTGACTTCTGCCACCGGCTCTAAAGCCATCTTGTAGAGCGTTTGCATCGCTCTATCTTTCATAGTCGGTATACTCAACGGACGTTTCGTTCCGTCGGGCTTGCTTATGTAAATCCTTTTCAGTGGACGCGGTCTATAACCTCTTCGGTTTAAACTTTGCACTGCTTGCCATTTGTCCTCTGGTGTGAGCCAGAGAACGCCATCTACCCCTGGGGTATATTTACCCTTCTTAGAAGTAACAGTCTTGACTGCCAGTGCTTTCGCGTAGACCGAATGGATCAACGTATGTTGCAAGCTCATCGCTTTATCACGTTCCCCAAGCTTCCAGGCATTCGCAACACGTTTTTGCAGCTTTTTAACACGCTTTTCTGCCAGTCGGAAATCAATATCTTCCCAGCAGTATATCGTATTAGAAGTAGTACACGTTTTCACGTAAATTTTGCCATCTCCTTTCAAAAGTTCTACAAATACGCTTGCCAATGCGATGTAATATCGGAGTGTATTACCCCCTTTCATTACAGAATGATTATGAACAACTGATTAAGTGAGTTTAAGCCCGCAAATACAGCCTGCGCCGTAAATCGTGTACACGGGCTGCCGCCCACCGTATCAGACGTCAAACATAGTGATTTCAGTTTATGCGGTTTTGATTTGTTCTTCTTCGTCGTTCTCTGTTTCTGTATCCTGCGCCAACTTAATATCCCGAATGATGACGTCAAAGCAGTCATAGGCAAATTGCCTTGCTTGCTCTTTGCTGATTAGAAAATCAAACATTGACATCACCATCCTTTCCCAAAACTTCTTGACTCTTTGTAAACTTTAATTTATAATTTGTTCATTAGGTTGTCTTTACCTTGCGTGCTTATTATAGCAGATTTTTTTGCCATAACTGATTTGTAGCCTAAAGTGAAATTATAGCTTAAATATGCTATTAAGATTAAATCAAAATTTACAAATAAGATGTGGAAAGAGGAGGAATAACAAAAATGAAAAAACCAAATTACGATAGGATTTTATGTGATTTTTCCGAGCGTTTTTATAATTTAAGACACGAGCCCGATCAAATGAAAGAAAATGGTAACAAAAAGTCGTTTAAAGAAATTTCCAAAGAAATTGAACAGCGCACAGAGAACAAGGTGCACATTTCGCATACACAGCTTGCGAAATATTATAAAATGAGCTTAGACTTTGACGATGAAGACAGAACTGTTTTAGCGCCAAATATTATGAGTATCATTGCCTTGGCCGATTACTACGGCGTATCGATAGAATACCTGTTGGGATTATCCGACACCAAATTTTCTGAAAATGAATATAAAATCGGTAGCGAAACCTTTGGCTTGTCGGATATGTCAATGGAAATTCTGGAACAGTTTAAAAATGAGCCGCATATCTTCAATGTTCCATCACCCAATGATGATGTGTATAAGAAGTTTAGCGGCGCGGATTTTATCAACTTCATATTTGATAATCTGCTACACAACTTTACTTATTTATGTAACAAATACCTTTATGAAATTCAGGAATTGGATACCTTAAAGAAAGCTAACCAAGCCGCAAACATTGATTATGCGAATATAAAAGTCAGCTTGCAAAATATGGGTGTAGTACAAAAAGAATTAAAGCGGCAAGAAGATATGGTCAAATACAGAGCGTTCCAGATTTCAGAATTGGTCAATGACTTTTTAAAAATTCTTGCCGCGGAAGTACAAACCCGGGAAAATGAAAAAGAGACAGACTAACGTATAGCCTGTCTCTTATCATTCATACAATTATTTATCTCAGAGCCCTGTAAACGGCAAAGCCCCCGAGAAAATAATATTCTCGGGGGCTTTGTTTAATATTGCTGTGGTGACCCGGACGAGAATCGAACTCGTGTTACCGCCGTGAAAGGGCGGTGTCTTGACCGCTTGACCACCGGGCCGAAGGGCGTTTTGCCATTTGCGGCAAAACGCTTGGTAGCGGCAGTCGGATTTGAACCAACGACACTTCGGGTATGAACCGAATGCTCTAGCCAACTGAGCTATGCCGCCATAAGGCAGTGGCAACAGTCGATATTATAATATATCCCGGCGGTTTTGTCAACCCTCTTTTGCAAAATCTTTCGCCGGTTTTTTCGGGCGGCTCCGTTTTTCGCGGAGCCGCCCGGCTTCCAGTGATCCATTGTCAAACCGTCGCGAGATCTGCTGTACCGTGCCTTTATCCGACATAGGCGGCGCAGGATGGGCTCAAACCTTGATTTCGACCTTCTCCACCTCGGCGTTTTTGTATTTTTCCACAGCGGGGCGGGCGTAATCCCGCAGGAACGCTTCGGTCTGCATCGGCGCGCAGCCGACGAAATTTTCGGGCTGCATCATTTCCTCCAGCTCCGCCAGGGTAACCCCAAAGGCGGGGTCGGCGGCAATGCGTGAGAGCAAATCACAGTCCGCGCCCTCCTGCTTTACTGCTTTGGCGCTGGCTTGGGAATGCTGCCGGATTTTTTCGTGCAGCTCCTGCCGGTCGCCGCCGCGCTTGACCGCATCCATTAAAATATTCTCTGTCGCCATAAAGGGCAGTTCCGCCCGCAGGTGCTTTTCCGCCATCTTCGGGTAGACCACCAGCCCCTCGGTGATATTGATATACAGATTCAAAATCGCGTCCGTCGCCAAAAACGCTTCGGCGACGCTGATGCGTTTGTTGGCGGAGTCGTCCAGCGTACGCTCCATCCACTGGGTGGAGGCGGTCATGGCGGGATTCAGCGCGTCGGCGGTCACATACCGCGCCAGCGAGCAAATTCGCTCGCTGCGCATCGGGTTGCGCTTATATGCCATTGCCGAGGAACCGATCTGTTTTTTCTCAAAGGGTTCCTCGCATTCCTTCAAATGCTGCAAAAGCCGCAGGTCGGTGGCGAACTTCGCCGCACTCTGCGCTACGCCGCTCAAAAGGTTCAGATAGCGGCTGTCCACCTTGCGCGAATAAGTCTGTCCGCTGACCGGATAACAGGCGGAAAAGCCCATCTTTTCGGCGATGATACGGTCCAGCTGCCGGACTTTTTCATAGTCCCCGTCAAACAGCTCCAAAAAGCTCGCCTGGGTTCCGGTGGTGCCTTTGGAGCCGAGCAGCCGGGCGTTTTGCAGCACAAACTCAATGTCTTCCAGATCCAGAAGCAAATCGTGGATCCACAAGCAGGCGCGCTTGCCCACAGTGGTGGGCTGGGCGGGCTGGAAATGGGTAAACGCCAGGCAGGGGAGGGCTTTGTATGTCTCGGCAAAGTCGGAAAGATTGCGGATCACCACGGCGATCTTTCCCGCCACCAGCTGCAGCGCCTTGTGCATGATGATCAGGTCGGTGTTATCGCCCACATAGCAGGAGGTCGCGCCCAGATGAATGATCGGTTTTGCCTTGGGGCAGCACTCGCCAAAGGTCAGCACATGCGCCATTACGTCGTGGCGGACTTCTTTTTCATGAAATGCGGCGCGTTCATAATCGATGTCATGGATATGCGCCTGCATCTGTTCGATCTGCTCATCGGTGATGGCAAGCCCCAGCTGCTGCTCCGCCTGCGCCAGCGCGACCCAGAGCCGTCGCCAGGTAGAAAACTTCATATCTGCCGAAAAGAGATATTGCATCTGCTCCGACGCATAGCGGGTGGACAGAGGGGAAATATAATTGTCGTTCATTGAAAGCCTTCCTTTTTGTCAAATCTTTTTCTATCATACCAAAAAATGGACGGCAAATCAACCGAAAAATCAGCCGTTCCCGGGGGACGGAGGCGTACTTTGGCTGTCGGCGGGCGGGGCGTGGCGGTTTTGCCGGAGGTTTTTGAAAAATTTGCGCAGGGTGACGGCGGCGATGAGGCTCATCAAAATTTCCGCGCCGGTCTGGGCAAAGGGGAGCCCGTCGATGGCAAACAGGGCATTGAGCAAAAACATCAGCGGAATCTCAAAAGCGCCCTTGCGCAGCAGGGCGAACAGCAGCGATTCCTTGCCGAAGCCCGTCGACTGGAACAGCGCCACTACCAGAAAATCGAAGGCAAGGAAGGGCTGCGCCAGACAGAAGCCCCGGAGCATCCTTGCGCCGTAGGCGATGGTTTCGGCGTCGTCGATAAACAGGCGCACCAGTGTGGACGAAAACAGGAACATTCCCAGCGTCGAAAGGATCAGGATGGTCTCGCTGACGGCGGCGGAAACGCGCAGCGTGCTTTTCATGCGCTTGTGGTTTCCGGCGGCGTAGCTGTAGCTGATCAGGGGCATAATGCCCTGGGATATGCCCTGGGCGATATACATCGGGATCATATTGATCTTGCTGCAAATGCCCATGGCTGCCAGCGCCGTTGCCCCATAGGGCATGGCAAGGTTGTTGAGGATCGTGCTGCCGACCACATTCAGCAGGTTTTGAATGGATGCCGGCACGCCTACGGCGAACACGCCGCGCACGATGGATTTTTTGAAGGAAAACGCCCTTGGGGAAATACAGACAACGGTGGTTTTCCGCTTGACGGCGATATAGATAAGAAAATACAGCACCGCAAAGCAGTTGGACAGGAAGGTCGCCAGTCCCGCGCCCTCTGCGCCCATATCCAGCCCGCCGGGCAGGATAAAGGCGGGGTCCAGGAGGATATTCAGAAAGCATCCGCTCATGGTGCCGATGCTCGCGTGCAGCGCCGCGCCCTCCGCGCGGATCATATACGCCAGCACCACATTCAGGATGGACGGCGCAGCGCCCAGCGTCACCGTCCAAAACAGATAGTCTTCGGTCGGCGGGGCGGTGAGCGAGTCGGTGCCCAGCAGCCGCAGCAGCTGCGGGTTCAGCGTAAAGCATAAAACGGAAAACAACAGCGAGCCGAAGAGCGCGCCGTAAAAGCCAAAGGCGCTGCTGCGCCGGACCGTATCGGGGTCCTTGCTGCCCAGCGCCCGGCTCATCATACTGGATGCGCCGATGCCGAACAGGTTGTTGATCGCATTGAATGCCAGCAGCACCGGCGCGGCAAGGGTTACGGCGGCGGTCTGGACCGGTTCGTTCAGCAGTCCTACAAAATAGGTGTCCGCCGTGTTGTACAGAACCATCACCAGACTGCTGAGCACCGTCGGCACCGACAGCGCGGCAACGGCGCGCGGCACCGGCAGCGTTTCAAACAGTTCTTCTTTGGAATGTTTCATAGCTTGCATATCCCCTGAGATTTCCGCAGCGGGCGCAGAAAATTATTCATCGAAATTGATATATGGAATGTACTCATCCTCGGCAAAGGATTTCAGGTTATAAAGGAAGAGCACATCGGTGATATTTGCCTGCTCGATCAGTTGAGGCACCAGCCCCTTGTAATAGCGCATATCCAAAAGGGTTACGGTTTCATAATCCCGGACAATATAAGGCAAAAAGGAATTGGCGTAGGAGTCCTTGATGAGGAGCAGGTGTCTGCCGTTGTGATTTTCCGTCTGGATGGTTACTTTGCTGTCGTTCCCGCCGAGGAAATACAGATACTTGTCCTTTTCACTCAGCTTCTGCGGGCTGTAGATGGAGTCGGTGGTTTCCCGATCCTTTTGTACGGTCATGCCGCCGCAGAAAGCCGGATCGGGCGCAAGAATGGTGTCTGCGTTTTTGCCGTCGAACAGCCCATAGCGCGAGTAGGTTGTACCAAAGAAATCGTCGCAGACCGGCTGTATCATCGCCTCCTGCGGGGAAGCCGCCCTTTGTCCTATCGCTTCACAGAAGGCGGTGTAGGCGTAGTAAGCCCCCAGACCGGTCCAGTGATGGTCGGTGCGGTAGTAAAGGTATTCGTCCCGGTGTTGGTCAAACAGATCGGAGAGAGGAATAAAACCGTCCACTTCTGCCGCGATTTGGGCAAACAATGCGCCGCAGTCCACCGTTTCGGCGAAGGGGGGCAGCTTATCGGCAAAAACATCCGCCGCCACCGGCGCGACGATGGTTTTCATTTCGATGCCGCAGACAGTGCGCAGCCGCTCCTCAAAGGCTGCCAGCGCCTTAAGATTTTCGTCAAAATGCAGCAGGGAGGAGGCGTCGAAGCTGTCCAGCAGATACCCGTCCTTGCCGCTGTAGACGCCGTTGTTTTCGGTTTTCAGCAGCATTTTTTCACAGACCGTTTTTACGCTGACCCAAAAGTCCCGTCCCACAAAATGATCGGCGAGCCAGGAGCTGAAATCTTCCATAAAACTGCCGTCTAAAATAGCTGCGGCGGAAACGGTCGGGAAGACTGCCAGGGCGCGGTTTTCGTTGTCGGAAAATTCCTTTTTCGGCAGAGCCAATGTCAGCACCGACAGAAGCGCCAGGAATACCGCGAATACGCTGATAAAAATTTTACGATACACGGCAGTCCCTCCTTAAAAGCGGAAATAGATGAACGGGTTGTATGTGCTGTCCACCAGATAGGCGATGCAGACGGCAAACAGCCCCAGGAACCACACAAGCTCCAGAATCAGCAATAGTGCCGGTTTGCTTTGCAGCTTTTGCCGGAGTGTTTTGCCGAATTTTGCCGGCAGAGGCGTTGCTGCCAGTGCGAGGATAACCAGAGAAAGCGCCTGGGTGGACAGGTCATACAGCGCCGTTGTGTCGCAGAATCCGTGGGCGCCGAACAGACTGCCCAGATAGGCAAACAGATCGCCCGTTTCGGTAAAGGCAAACAGTACCCAGCCGAAAAGCACAATCAGCAGCGTGCCGACATGGCGGAAAAGGGCGGGGATTTTGCTTTGGAAGCGGCGGACAATGAATTTCTCGACCAATAGGAAAACGCCGTAATACAGCCCCCAGAGGATGAAATTCCAGCTTGCGCCGTGCCAGAAGCCGGTCAAAAGCCAGACGATCAGGATATTGCGCACCTGTTTTGCCGTGCCGTGACGGTTGCCGCCCAAGGGGATATAGACATATTCCTTGAACCAGGTGCTCAGGGAGATGTGCCAGCGGTTCCAGAATTCGGTGATGGAGGAGGAGATATAGGGGTAATCAAAGTTTTCCAGAAAATGGAATCCGAGGATATGCCCAAGCCCGATCGCCATATCGGAGTAGCCGGAAAAGTCAAAATAAATCTGGAACGCATAGGCGATGGCGCCCAGCCAGGCGGACACGGCGCTCAAGTCCTCCGTGGCGCTGAGCTGGGACCAGAGAAAACCGATGTTATTCGCCAACAGCACCTTTTTTGCCAGCCCGATGACAAAGCGCTGGATTCCCTGCGCCGATTCTTTCAGCGAAAGGGTACGATGGTTGATTTCCAGAGCGACGGTGGAATAGCGGACGATCGGTCCGGCGATGAGCTGGGGGAACAGGGAAATATACAGCCCAAAGTCCAGCACATTTTCCTGTACCGGCGCATCGTCCCGGTATACATCGATTACATAGGACATCGCCTGAAAGGTAAAAAACGAAATACCGATGGGCAGCACAATGCCGGCAGACGGGAGCTCTACCGGCAAAATCAGATTCAGGTTGTCAATAAAGAAATCGGTGTATTTGAACACGCCCAACAGCGCCAAGTTCAAAATAACATCCCATGTCAGTAATATGCGCTTTTTCCCTGCGTTTTCCCGTGCGCGGTCAATGCTCCGCCCGAACAAAAAGTTCATGACAATGGAAAAGATCATCAACAGCACATAGACCGGCTCGCCCCAGGCGTAAAAGAACAGGCTGAAAAACAAAAGGATGGGATTGCGAAAGCGCACCGGCGCTGCTGTGTGCAAAAGCAGGACCAGCGGCAGGAAGACGCATAAGAATTCAAGACTGCTGAATACCATATCTTATGTATCAGAACAGGGAGGCGACCGCCGCTTCCGCCGCGGCGCTGTCGCTGGCTACGCAATAAACGACCGTATCACCAAAGGCTTTGATGACGGCGTTTTCTACTTTAGGAACCTCTTTGGGGACGTAGTCGGCATAATCTTCCTTTTGCATCGCCTGACGCTCTTTCATCGCGTGCAGCACGTTGGAGGCAGCCGCCTCGTCTACCGCTTTGACAATAAGAATTTCCTCCGCTACAGCGGCAGAGGCGGCATAATAAGAGGCTTCTGCCACATCGGCGTCCTGAATGCCGAAAACGGAAATGCCGCGCTCAGCAGAGCTCTGCTGCATCGGCTCTTCAAACATGGCGCTTTTTGACGCCAGAGATGCTGCGGCAGCGGCTACATCCACACTGTCGCTTTGCGCGGGCGGCGCATCGGTGGCGGGCGGTGTGGTTTTCTGCGGCTGGGTCGGCGCATCGGTTTGCGGCGCGTCGGTCTGCGGCGCATTGGTTTGCGGCGCGTCGGTCTGCGGCGCTGCCGTTTGGGAGGCGTCGGTCGGCTGCGTTTCGGTTGCGCTGGCGCTCTCACTCTCGGTGGAGGACGACGTCTCGCTGATGGTGGGCACATCGGTTTCCATTGCGTTGGTGCCAGACTCGTCGGTGATGATTTCCGAGTCGTTCGGCGCTTTTTCCGAGCAGGCGCTGAACAGCAGCGCACAGCCCAAAAGTACACAAAGCAGACAGATAATCAGTTTTTTGTTCATTTTTATTCCCCTTAAAAAATAATTATTGGAAGGACGCGTTCTCAACCGGTGATTTGCGTAAAGGTCCAGTTGATCCAGGTTTCGGCGTAATTTTTCCCCAGGTGGACACCGTCCGACGGCGCTGCGTTGCTGGGCAGAACACCCTGATCGTTGCGCAGAATCGTTCCGGCGTCAATGAAGTGGACGCCCTTTTGCGCGGCGACCGAGCGAATGATTTCATTCTTTTCGATAATGCTTTTATTGTTGCAGCCGAATTCGTTCTTCTTTGAAGCGCTTTCCGTAATCGGAAGGATTGCGCTGCAATAAATCTCGGCGTCGGGGGCTCGCTCTTTCAGTGCGTCGATCACCTTGCCGTATTGTTCGCCCCAGGTGCTGTTGCTGTAGGAAATTTCGTTGACGCCCAGGTGGATGATGATGGCATCGTAATCCCGGTCTTTTACCTCGTCGATGATATAGCGGTCGCTGCCGGGGGCTTTTTTGTTGAAAATGGTATAAACATTCAGGCTGACCCTGCCGAAATAATCAAACTGACTGCTGCGGATATTATAGTTGGCTGCCGTAGCCACCTGGGAATCGCCCAGCATGGCAATGCGGTACTCTTCCGGCGCTTTGGTGGTCTCCGGCGGCACATAGGCAGGGGTGCCTTTCAGATCCAGGTCAATGCCGACACTGTAGCGCAGAATGTTGCGCGCGTCGGCGGTGTCGATGGTGCCGTTTTCGTCGGCATCCGCCGCTTTCAGTGCGTCACCGGTCAGCTTCTCCAGCGACACGGCGTGGCGCAGCGTCAGCCGCGCGTCCGCGGTGGTCACTTTTCCGTCGCATGTGGTATCGCCCGGCAGAAAAGCGGCGCGCCCGGTTTGATAGGCGGCGGCACAGAATGCCAGCGAAAGAGACAATACAATCACCATGATAAACCCGATCGGCGTGTTCAATTTTTTCATTAAATTTGCGTCCTTCCCTTTTTCTTTATAGTGTATCACATAACATATCAAAAATCAAATAGAAAAGACAAAAAAAGACATATTTTTTTACTTCGGAAAGGCAAAAAACAAAGCTCCGCGCGGGACGCAGCCATGGGAGGGTTTTTGCTGTCATTCCCGCGCGGAAAGAGGTCTTTTATTGAGAAAAAAGGATCATTCGGTATCTTCAGGCGGGATGCCGCCCTGGTATTGACTGTTGTAGAGGGAGGCGTAAAAGCCGCCCTTTTCCAGCAGCTGCTCATGGGTACCCTGCTCGACGATGGCGCCCCGGCGCATGACCAGGATCAGGTCGGCGCTGCGGATGGTGGACAGGCGGTGAGCAATGACGAAATTGGTCCGCCCCTGCATCAGGTGGTTCATCGCCTCCTGGATTTGCACCTCGGTGCGGGTATCCACCGAGCTGGTCGCCTCGTCCAGGATCAGCACGGCGGGGTCGGTCAAAAGCGCCCGGGCGATCGACAAAAGCTGCCGCTGTCCCTGGGAGATATTGACGCCGTTCTCCTCCAGCACCATCTCGTACCCCTCGGGCTGGCTCATGATAAACTCATGCAGCCGCGCCGCCTTCGCCGCCTGTACGATTTCCTCGTCGGTGGCGTCCATCCTGCCGTAGGCAATGTTCTGGCGGATAGTGCCCTTAAAAATCCAGGTGTCCTGCAGAACCATGCCGAAATTGCTGCGCAGATTCTCGCGGCTGACCTCGCGGATGTCAATGCCGTCGATGGTAATCGCGCCGCTGTCGATGTCGTAAAAGCGCATCAAAAGATTGACCAGCGTGGTCTTGCCTGCGCCGGTGGGACCGACGATGGCGACAATCTGCCCTTTCTTCGCTTCCAGACTCAGATCGTCAATCAGCGGCTTTTCCGGCAGATAGCGGAACGCCACATGGTCAAATTTTACATCGCCGCGGGGATGGTCCAGCGTATGGATCGGGTTGTCCGCCGGCTCGTCCTCCTCGTCCAGTAGGGAGAACACACGTTCCGCCGAGGCAAGGCAGGACTGGATGGTGTTGACGATGCTGGCGATGTTGTTGATGGGCCCGGAGAACATGGACGCGTATTGGGTAAAGGCAATGATGATGCCGATATTGGTGTTCAGATGTCCCGGCTCGGTCTGCTCTAAGCTCAGAACGATCATTGCGCCCACAAAACAAACCAGCACGTAGGTAAAGTTGGAAAAAAAGCTCAGGATCGGGCGCAGCAGACCGGAAACGAAGTTCGCCTTTACCGAGGAGGTCTGCAATTCGTCGGCAATGCCGTCAAACTCCTCGATGGCTTCCTTTTCGTGGTTGAAAATACGGACAATATTGTGTCCGGTGTACATTTCCTCAATGTGTCCGTTCAGATCGCCCATCCGGTCCCAGTAAATGCGGAAGAGCTTTTTTGAGCGTCTGGAGATGATCCGCGCGAAAAATCCGCTGATGGGCACCAGAATCATGGAAACAATGGCGAGCCGCCAGTTGATGACAAACATGATGATCGCCACGCCCACCACCTGAATCAGAGAGGTCAGCACCGTGGTGATATTGTTTTGCAGTGAGTTGCTCAGGTTGTCGCAGTCGTTGATGATTTTGCTGAGGATCTCGCCCTTGGTGTTTTTGTCAAAATACCGCAGGGGCATGTGCGACAGCTTGTCGTTGACCCGTTCGCGGATGTCGCAGATCAATTTCTGAGAGACGCCTGCCATGATATAGGTCTGGATAAAGGTAAACAGGGTATAGCCAAAGTAAAAAACGAAAATTTTCAAAAGCTGCCCGATGATGTCGCCGAACTGCATCTCATAGTTTGCAATGTTCAGCTTATTGTTGATCTCAACGGTAAAGGCTTCGATGATGTCGCCGAAGATATCCGGTGTGAAAATGTTCAGCACCGTCGCCAGCGACGCGACCAGAAAGACCACGATCACGCTGACCTTATAGGGCTTGAGCATTTCGACCAGCCGCAGCAGCGTGCCCTTGAAATGCTCGGGCTTTTGGGTGTTCTTTTCCTTTTTTCGGTAGGCGGCGTATTTATCGCCCGCGATGTTTGTCGGGGCACTGACGGTTTTTTTGCTCACAGCGCAGCCACCTCCTCTTCCGAAAGCTGGGAATAGACCATCTCGCGGTAAACCTCGCAGCTTTCCATCAATTCATGATGCTTGCCCATACCGGCGACCCTGCCGTGATCCAGCACAAGGATGCGGTCCGCATCCAGAACGGTGCCGATGCGCTGGGCAACGATGATGATATTGGTGTCGGTCAGATTTTCCCGTATGGCGGCGCGCAATTTTGCGTCGGTGGCAAGATCCAGCGCGGAAAAGCTGTCGTCAAAAATGCAGATTTTCGCGTCTTTTACAATGGCGCGCGCAATGGCAAGGCGCTGGCGCTGTCCGCCGGAGACGTTGGTGCCCGCCTGGGAAATCATGCTTTCTTTGCCCTCGGGCATTTTATCCACAAAGACCTTCGCCTGCGCAATGGTCAGGGCGCGGTCGATCTCCTCCTCGGTGGCGTCGGGCTTGCCGTAGCGGATGTTGTCGGCAATGGTGCCGCTGAACAGAAAGGCTTTCTGGGGGATATAGGCGATGGAGGCGTGCAGGTCTGCCATGGACAGCTCCTTGACATTGACGCCGTCCACCAGCAGCTCGCCCTCGGTCACGTCGTACAGGCGGGGAATCAGGCTGACCAGTGTTGATTTGCCGCTGCCGGTGCCGCCGAGGATCGCCGTTACCTCACCGGGCTTGGAAACAAAGGAAATATCCTGCAAGGAGACCATCTGCTGCGCTTCTTTTTCCAGCTCTGACTTCTCACCGCTCGGATGGGGCTTTGGCTCCTCTTCCAACATCGGGTCAGCGGGCGCCTTGGCTTTGCCGATGGGCATCGCCGCCTGGGGCTGCTCCGGTTTGGGCTCTTCTTTCTTTTTGCCCTCTTTCAGCCGGTTCAAAAAGGCGAAGCGGCTTTTGGGCTCCTCCAGCTTCGGCAGGTCGGGATAGGTAAAGCTGACGCCGCGGAATTCCACCCAGCCCATCTTGGCTTCCTCGGGCTTGACAGGGTGCTCCGTCTCGGTGATCTGCGGCTCCATTTCCATCACTTCCAGAATACGTCTGGCGGAGATGGACGCTTTCGGAATGACCGCGAACAGTGACGCGCCCAGCGTCACGGCGGTGATGACAAGCATTAAGTAGGTGACAAAGGCAGTCAGTGTGCCGATGGTATTCGCCAGCTCCTGCCGCTGGGCGGCGATGGTCGGGTCCAGCGCATTGGCGTGGTTGCCGGTGTACCAGAGCAAAACGGAGATCAGCCCAAAGACCAGTAATATGGCGACCGGCAGCATGAAGGCGAAAATGCGCTGCACCTTTAAGGCGATGGAGGTCAGGTCGAGATTCGCCTTGCGGAAGCGGCTGTCCTCATAGTCGTTGCGGTTAAAGGCGCGGATGACACGGATGCCGCTGAGCTTTTCGCGGATGACCTGGTTGAGGGCGTCGATGCGTTTTTGCATTTTGGTAAACAGCGGCATCAGGAACGCCAGCAGCACCAGAAACAACACCAGAATAACCGGCACGATGACCAGAATGATTTTGGATAGCTCGGCGCTTTTGACAATCGCCATGGTAAGTCCGCCCACCAAAAGAACCGGCACGGCGATGATCTGCTGCAAAACGGTAATCACCATCTGCTGTACCTGTGTGATATCGTTGGAGGAGCGGGTAATCAGCGAGGCGACGCCGACGCGGTTGATGTCGCTCTGCGAGAGGGTCTGCACCTTGCGGAACAGCGCCTTGCGCAAAAGGGTGGAGTAGCCGGAGGCGGTGCGGGCGGTGCAGTAGGTATTAAAGACGGAAATGCCAATGTTGAGGGCGGAGATCGCCAGCATGGCAGAGCCGATTTTCAGAATCTTCTCCGGATCCGCCATCTGGATGCCCTCGTTGATCATTCGCTCGGTCAAAAGGGGCGTCACCAGCTGCATCAGATTGGTGACCAGAACCAGAAAAACCGACAGGATGGCAAAGCCGCGGTAGGGCTTCAAATATTTCAAAAGCTTGCGCAAAGCGTTCATCCTTTCCGTGGAAGAATCGCCGTCGGAACGGAAAGGCTTCCGGCAGCCTTTTTATCATACCATTTTAGCCGCTCATTTACAATACCTTTTTCAATTGGAAACGAAAGATTGCGAAAAAATTCAAATTCTGTTGCTTTTTGTCTTTTTCCATAGTCAAAAAAAAAGCAAATCCGCCCCGCTCCCTTTACAATTTCTTTGCTTTATGGTAGAATATATTATTCTGTTACGAAAGGCGGAGCTGTTTATGGATTATTCTGATAACGAAACCATTCGTGTCCTGCTGGAGCGGCGCACCGTCCGCGCTTATACGGACGAGCCGTTGTCGGAGGAGCAGCTCGATCTGCTCACGCGCTGCGCCCTCTGGGCGCCCAGTGCCCGCAACCGTCAAAGCACCCATATCCGCGTGGTGACAGACAAAGCTCTGCTGGACCGGCTGAACCGGGATTTTAAGGACACCGTCGGCTGGGACACCCCCGCCTATACCCGCTGGGACGTGAACCCGGTCTATCAGACCGCGCCCTGTATGTTTTTCGTCTTTTCCGACGAGGACTGCGGCATCGATGCGGGCATTCTGGTGGAGAACATTGCGATCGCCGCCAAAGCCATCGGGCTGGACAGCTGCATCATCGGCAGCGTCGGCGCGCTGTTTGACGGAGCGTTTGCCGCTAAATGGAAAAAAATCCTTAAGGTCGGCGAAAAGGAGCGGTTCCTTCTCTCCATTGCCGTCGGGCACGGGGCGGAAGCCCCCGCGCCCAAGCCCCGGACAGAGGGCAGAATACTGCATATTATTTCAGGGGAAATATAAGATTTTCCGGAAGCTTGGAAGGATGTAAGATGGAATTTTGCGAACAATTGCTGCGCCGGATGGACTCGCTGGTGATTTTCCGTCACCTGCTGGACGACCCGATTCTCTCGGCGCTCCACGGACTGCTGACCTCTGTTGAAACGGGGGAGTCCGGTGATATGACCCGCGCCTATGCCGCTTTCGTGGAGGCGATTTACCGCCAGGGCGGGTGTTTGGCGCGCGCCGTTGCCGAGCTGCTGCGGGAGGACGATAACCTCTATGTGCGCCGCAAAGCGACGAAGCGGGAGATCCCCGCCTATATGGAGGATTGCCTTGCCCATGAGCTGGCGGTCTTTGCCGATATTGCCGCTCTGACGCCCCGTTCTTTTCGGGGGCTGTTTGGCGATTCGGTGTATCTCGCAGGCTGGGAGGAAGCCGCAATCGACATCACCGCCGATTACCAAAAGCGCACCGAGCAGCTGTCCCGCCATGGCTACGGCATCTATGCCAGATACACCTCCTTTATTCTGCGTGACGGCGCAATTGTGCCGGTCAAATATCCGGACCGCATTTCGCTGGACGATCTGAAGGGCTATGAAAATGAACGCCGCCAGGTCATGGAGAATACCCGCGCCCTGGTGGAGGGCAAACCCGCTCAGAACGTGCTTCTGACCGGTGACGCAGGCACCGGCAAATCCTCTACCGTCAAGGCGGTCGCCAATTTCTTCGCGCCCCAGGGACTGCGGCTGATCCAGATCACCAAAAACCAGCTGCACGACCTGCCGATGATTACCGACGAGCTGAGCGCCAACCCTTTGTCCTTTATCCTGTTTATCGATGATTTGTCCTTTTCGGGCAACGACGATGATTTCGGCGCGCTGAAGGCGGTGCTGGAAGGCTCCGTCTCTGCCAAGGCGTCCAATACGGCGATCTATGTCACCAGCAATCGCCGCCACCTGGTCAAGGAGAGCTTCAGCGACCGCGACGGCGATGAGGTCCATTACAACGATACGTTGCAGGAAATCATCTCCCTGTCCGACCGCTTCGGACTCTGCGTCACCTATATCCACCCCGACCGCAAGGCATATCTGAACATCGTCACCGCCCTGGCGGAAAGCCACGGCATTCTGCGCGACCGCGAGCAGCTGTGCCGGGGCGCCGAAGCCTTCGCCATGCGCAAGGGCGGCCGCTCTCCCCGTACCGCCCGGCAGTATATCGACCGCATCCTCGCCGGCGAAGAAGATTGATTGCCATAAAAATCAGAATCTTCCAAAAGAAAGAAAAGCGTTCCACCGGGGAGCGCTTTTTTCTTTGGAAGGACATGAATATTCCATATGCAAAAGAATAAAAACGCTTTTGCGTGGAGGCGACGGACAGATTTATTTTAGAAAGGAAAATATTTCCGCATCGGAAGAGAAAAGCGCCTGTTTGTCAGCAGCGGGTATCTTTTTATTTCCCTTTGTGCGCCGCCAGGGCTTGCGTCAGCCGCTGGTCTACCTGCGCGGCGACAAGCCGTACCATTTGATCGCCCTTTCCGTTTCGGGCAAAAGCGGCAAAGGCGTCCTCATGGCGCCTGCGGTCGTCCGGGGAGATGCTGATTGCCGGATAACCGCAGCGCAGCAGCTCCAGATTTATCATCAGCCGTCCGATCCTGCCGTTGCCGTCGGGAAAGGGGCGGATTTCCGCAAATTCCAGATACAGCAGGGCAATTCGCTCCAGCGGGTGCAGGGTTTTTTCCCGTTTTTCGTTTTGAGCGAGAAGCTCTGTCATTCTCTGCGCGACGAGCACGGGCTGCGTCGGGGACAGCTCCGTGCGCACACAGGCGTCGGGTATGCAGCGGTAAAAGCTCGGCGTGTCCGGCTGGTCCGTCATTGCCAGCGCGTGGAGCGTTCGCAGATCGGCCTGCGTCAAGCCGGTTTTTTTTCGGGCGCGTTCTTCGATATGCGAGAGGGCGTCCCGCAGACCGCACGCCTCCCGCTGCTCGCTTTGCGCCTTGCCGTCGATGGTGCGCCCCAAGAGCACCAGAGCGGTTTCGTCCCGCGTCAGCGAATTGCCCGCCAGGGCGTTGGACTGGTACACAAAATCCGTCGTGAAATCGTCGTGCGCCCGCTGGGCTTCCTTCGCGGACAAGGGCGGCATGGCCTCCAGCTCCAATCTTTGGATGTCAACGACGCGAAAGCATTCGGCGTATCGGCCGTATTTCCCTTTGTGAGGCAGTTTCCGCTTGTCTACCGGCTTTTTTGCGTCGACGGGAATGCGGTATTCATGTCCTTTCTGAATGACGCCTTCGATTTCGCCGTTGGCGCACATCACCTGGATGCGGCGGGCGGAAAGCCCCCATTTTCCGTTGCCTGTAAAATTGTGATATATTCCATGCTTTTCCTTCGTACGGTTATGACGCGGCGCCGGGGCGTCCGGGGTGATTTCAGCGCTCCTGCGAGGGGTCGCTCTGCGATTTTTTATAAAAACGAAACAGCAAATACAGTCCGAAAAGGCTGCTGACAATCAGGACGGCGCCGGCAAGGCGCGTAATCCATGCGCCGGCTGCCAGCGGGTTCAATAGCGCTCCAACGCCCAGCACGACGATGAGAATCGAAAACACCGTACATGCGCGGCGGGCGGCGCCGCCGAACAGCAGCGAGGAAAGCTGTAAATTGCTCACGCCGTCGGCAATCAGCGAAATGCCAAGCATGGCGTAAACCAGCCGCAGCGCTGCCGTCGGGCGCAGCAGAAGCCAGAGGGCGGCGATGCCCAGCACTATGGCGCCGAAGAGCGCCAGCCCCCGCCAGAAACGGGAGGTGTCGGCGGTGAACCAGGAAATCAGACAGCTGATCGCCGCAATCAGAAGCCCCGCCCCGAGCAGCCGGCAAAGCCCCTCGGAAACGGTGTTCGGGCGAAACAGCGTAAGCAGCCCAAAGGCAAGTCCCAGCAGGGGAAAGATCAGGCTGCTGCATTGTAGTTTCTTTAAGGCAGTTTTAATGAAGTCACGCATGGCGCATCCTCCTTTTTATCTTCAAACAGCGAAAAAAGCGATTGATTATAGGCAGGCGCGAAGGGCGCGGGCGCATAAAAGCGGACTTCGCGCCCGTCCGGCGTGCGAAAGCCGAGGCTGTGTGCCCACAAACCGAAGGCGGGCGCTGCTCTGCCGCCGTAGCGCCGATCCCCCAACAGGGGCAATCCCCGGCTCGCGAACTGGGCACGGATCTGGTGGGTCCTGCCGGTCAACAGCCGCACCGCCGCCAGGGCTTCGTCTCCGTTCTCTTCTAAAACTATATATTGCAGTGCTGCTTCCTTGACACCCTTTCTCTGCCGCCGAACGGCATAGGTTTTATTTTTTTGCCGGTCGTGAAATAGGAGATCTCTGAGCTCGCCCCTGGGCTGCGGCGGGATGCCGCCAAGCTTTGCCAGATAGATTTTATGCAGTCCGTTTTCGGCAGCAAGGCGGGAGAAATATGCCGCACTCTCTTTGGTGCGGGCATAAACCATCACGCCGCCGGTGGCGCGATCCAGCCGGTGAACGGGAAAAAGGTCGGTCTTCTGTCCCTGCTTCGCCAGCTTTTGTCGCAGCAGGGGCAGGAGACTGTCATCGCCTTCCTCGCAGATCCGTCCGGCGGGCTTTACGATGACGCAGGCTTCGCCTGTCAGGGATAAAATCGGAATATCGGGCGTCATCCGTGTCCTCCTTTGGTGGATAATTTGCAGGATTTTAAGATTTGAGCGGTTGCACTGTTCGCGTCGTTTATGGTATACTATACCAAATCAGGCGCAGCCCGGCAGCGCTCCGGGCAAAAAAGGGAAGTGTAAAGCCTTGAATATTAGCAGTTATATGCCTGTTGAGATTTTTTGCGGAGAAAAATCAATCGAAAGCGCCGGTGATCGGATCGCCGCGCTGGGTAAAAAAGCTTTGATTGTGACCGGCGGAACCTCGGCGGTTAAAAGCGGTGCGCTGGCGGATGTGATTCGCCTTTTGGGCGAGAGGGGCATCTCTTATCGCATTTTTGATAAAATCGAGCCAAACCCGCGCACGGCGACCTGCCATGCGGCGGGCAGGGAAGCGCGCGCGTTCGGCGCCGCCTTTCTGATCGGCATCGGCGGCGGCTCACCGCTGGACGCGGCGAAAGCCATCGGCTGGTACGCCGCCAACGAAGCCCTTGCTCCCGATGATATTTACGGCAGCCGTTCCGGCTGGCGCGCACCGCTGCCATCGGTGCTTGTCGGCACCACGGCGGGCACCGGCAGCGAGGTGACTGGCGTTTCGGTCCTGACGGGGGAGAATGGCCGTAAAAAAAGCATCTCCGGCTTCGGCTGCTACGGTACAATTGCGGTCTGCGATTATCGCTATACCTTCTCTGTTCCTTACGGCGCCACTGTCAGTACGGCGCTGGACGCCTTTGCCCATGCGACGGAAAGTTATTTTGCGAACAACGCCAACACCCTATCCGAAAGCTACGCCCTTGCGGCGCTGCCTCCGGTGTGGGAGGGACTTACTGCCCTGTGCCGGACCGGCAGACTGCCGGACGCCGAGCTGCGGGAAAAGCTGTATATCGGGTCGCTGTTCGCCGGTCTTGCCATCAATATCACCGGTACGCTGTTTCCTCATTCCGTCGGATATATTCTGACCGAGGCGCGTGGCCTGCCCCACGGCAGAGCCACCGCCGCCTTTGCGCCGCTGCTGTTTGCGCGCGTCGGACGCTTTGCTCCTAAAAAGGCGCAGACGATTTTTTCTTTGCTCGACAGCGACGAGCGGACGGTGACCGCCGTGCTGCGGAAGCTGACCGGCTCGTGGCAGCCCTTTTCACCCGAGGAGGCGCGCGCGCTCGCTTCCCGCTGGGAAAACGACGTTCCTGCGAATTTTACCCGTTCCCCCGGTTCCTTTACGGCGGCGGACGGCGCGCGGGCGCTGCAGGCGGATGAGCCGCCTACAGCTTTTCGCCGGTGAGGGCGTCGCGGATGTCGCGGAATACGGCGGTGTGGCTGCGGGAGATTACCTTGTCCAGATGCAGGCTGCCGAAATACCATTTTTTGTACCGACAGATCTTGCCGATCTCGTCAAAATAGGTGTTCAGCGCCGAGACTCTGATCTGTGTGCCGGTGTCCATGCTTAAAAATTCTTTTGTTTTCAGCGGCGGCTCATGGGTCAGGATTAGATCCACCGCAAAGTTCGCTTTCTCAATATTTTCCAGCCCGTGGAACAGCTCCTCCCGCGAGGGCATTTCCTCCCGGCTCCAGCGCTCCGTGCCGGCGCGCATTTCCATGTCGGGACTTTCGCCGCCGCCCATGGTGAAGATTTTCTGTCCTTCGATGTGATAGATTTCCCCGCGCATAAGGCGCCGCAGATTGCCGTAGATGACCTGCGCCGTGCCGTGTTTCCACGGCACCTTTGGCGCTTCGCGCAGCAGGTCGAAATTTTCGTGTGTGCCGTCGAGAAAACAGATATTGTATTTGCGGCTGCCCAGCTCGCGCAGAATTTTTTCCTCTTTTTTGTCGCCGTTCCACAAAAAGCCGAAATCTCCGCAGATGATCAGCGTGTCGTTTTCTTTGAGTGGGCGCAGCGTCTGCGTTGAGAGCCGCGCCGCGTCGCCATGGGTGTCGCCTGTTACGTAGATCATAAAAGCTGCCCGTCCTTTTCGCGTTTTTCTGCTTCCCATTTTACACCTTTTTTCGGAGGTTGTCCATGAAAAAATTCCTCTGTTTGCTGCTTGCCTGCGTGACGGCGCTGTTTTGCGCCGTTCCCGCAGCGGCATCCTCGTTATATAATTCCGAACTGAGTGTTCGCTCGGAGATTCTGTACCTGCAAAGTCTGGACGACGGCACGGTTATCTTTGATCAGAACGCTTCGGCGCGCTGCGCCCCCGCCGCCATGCTGAACATTGCCGCCGCCATGGTGGTGCTGCGGCAGGTGGACGACATCGAAAACACCGTCTATACCGTGCCGGATAACATCCTTTCCATCCTTTCGGGCACCAACAGTGCGACGATGCTCTTTGAGGGCGGCGAGCAGTTCCGGGTGGTGGATCTGCTGCATTGCATCCTTATGCGCTCCGCCGCCGACGCCTCGGTAACGCTGGCGATGGGCGTCGCCGGCTCGGTGGAGGATTTTGTGCGGATGATGAATGAATACGCCGCGTCTTTAGACTGCGCAAATACGAATTTTGTCAATGTAACAGGACTGGACGACGACGGGCAGTATACCACCGCCGCCGACGTTGCCCGCATGATGGCGGACGCTGCCAAGGATGAGCGCTTTTGCCGTATCAGCACGGCGGCGACCTACGATTTTCCCGCCAGCGGCAACTATGAGCGGCGAACGCTCTATACTACCAATCTGATGCTGCTCAGCGGTTATCCGTCGTATTATTACAGCGATTTGACCGCGGCGAAGACCGGCTCCACCTCCGGCGCCGGACGCTGCGTGGCGGCGGTCTCATCCCGGGACGGCTACAGCTATGTCGCCGTTGTTATGAAGGGACCCTATGAGGACGCTAACGGCGACGGGAACGCGGAAAACCACGCCTTCATCGACTGCAAGGCAATGCTGAACTGGACCTTCCGCAACATCCGCCTGCGGGTTATCACCGACACCAATCTGACCGTAGGCGAAGCGGCGGTGCGTTTTTCCTCCCAGACGGACCATGTCCGGCTGGTGCCGGCGACGCAGATCACCGCCCTGGTGCCCTCTTCGGTGGATACGGGCAGCGTGGTGTTCCGGATTATAGAGGATAAAACCAAAGACGTTGTCAATGCCCCGGTCAAAAAGGGCGATATTCTGGGCGAAGCCGAGGTGCTTTATGGCGAGCAGGTCCTGACCACGGTCGAGCTGGCGGCGGGCGAGGATGTGCCCTTTGATTTGGCGGGGCTGTTTACCGGTGTGGCGAAGGAGGTTTTTTCTTCTCCGCCGATCCTGTTGCTTTTGCTCCTGATTCTGGCGGCTGCCGTCGCGTATTTTGTCATCGGCGTACGCTATGATAAAAAGCTGGGGAAGTTTCGCGTGATTCGGGGCG
Source organism: uncultured Eubacteriales bacterium (assembly GCA_949296825.1). Taxonomy (GTDB): domain Bacteria; phylum Bacillota; class Clostridia; order Oscillospirales; family Acutalibacteraceae; genus RGIG2774. Next base: position 25,049 of record CASFQZ010000034.1, on the reverse strand, counting down.
GAAAACAGAAAAAAGAAGGCGAAAATTAAAGGAGGAAGCGCTTTGACGCATTTGGCGCGATGGAAAGAAAAATGGCATCTGAGCGGGCGCAGGATCGGAATGCGCCTGTTCGGCGTCTTTTTTCTGCTCAACGCCATCCTGATCTGGCGCGGCGGCGCGGCGTATGATGACACCGATTTTGTGTCGGGGGTCGAGACCTGGCTCTGGGCGCTGCTGTTCGCCGTCGGCTTCCTGCTGTGCAGCGCCTTGTTTTTCTTTGCGAAAAGCGAAACGCCGGACCGCCTTTTTTTGCTGTTTTCCTGTTTTGCTTTTCTGGTCAGTATTTTATTCAAGGCAAAGGATGCCTGGCTCTATGCAATCTGCTGCGCCCTTTTCGCCTTTTTTGCCGCCTGGACGCTGGGGCTGCCTCTTCTGCAAAAAGCGCAGGATGCCCTGCTGCTGCAAAAGCCGCCCCGAGCCCTGCGTCCGTCCAGAGTCTCCCGTCCGGTCAGCCTCGGGATCTACGCCGCTCTTTTCGCCGCCTTCGCCGCTTTCGTCGGCGGATTGACCGCGCTGCGGTACGAGATGTATATTTCTCCGAATTTTGATTTCGGCATCTTTTCGCAGATGTTTGAATATATGAAGGAGACCGGCATTCCCTACACTACTTGCGAGCGGGACGGACTGCTCTCCCATTTTCAGGTCCATCTGTCCTTCATCTATTATCTGATTTTACCCTTTTATGCGCTCTTCCATACGCCCCTGACGCTGAACGTTGCCCAGGCGATCATTCTGGCGAGCGGACTGGTGCCCCTCTGGCTGCTGTGTAAAAAACACGGGCTTTCCGATCTGCTGACCGTGCTTTTGGGCGTGATGTATGTCTTTTATCCGGCGCTCAGCGCGGGCTGCTTTTATGATATTCATGAAAATTGTTTCCTGACCCCGCTTCTGCTCTGGCTGCTGGTTTCCATCGATCGGGAGAGCACCGCCGGGCTGCTGCTCTGCGCCCCGCTGGTTTGCTCTGTGAAAGAGGATGCGCCGATCTATCTGATGTTTATTGCCATCTGGATGGCGTTTGCCAAAAAGAAAATTCTGAAACCGTTGCTGCTGTTGCTTTTTTCTGTCGGGTATTTCCTTCTTGCAGTCTGGTATTTGGACAGCCACGGCGACGGGGCGATGCTCTATCGCTACGCCAATTTTTCCACCGACGGCGGCAGCCTGTCGGATATTATCAAAGCCTGCCTGGTCAACCCCGGTTATGTGTTCAGCCAGTGCCTGAACGAGGATAAGATGGTCTTTTGCCTGCAAATGCTGCTGCCGCTGGGCTTTTTGCCGCTGGTTTGCACGAAAATTTCTTCCTATATCCTGTTGGGACCCTTTATGCTGATCAATCTGATGTCCTATTACCCTTATCAGCATTCGCTGGATTATCAGTATAATTTTGGCGTGACGGCGCTGCTGTTTTATCTGACGGTTGTCAATCTCTCCGCCCGCCCACAGCAGCTCCGCCGCTTCCTTGCCGTGCTCTGCGCCGCCTTTGCGATGTTCGGCTTCTCCGCCTTTGTCGGCGAACGGCTCGGGTATATCGGCTATTATCAGGACACCAAAGAGGTCTGCGATACACTGGATGAGGTGATTGCGCAGGTACCCAAAGACGCGTCCGTCTATTCCTCTACCTTCCTGATGCCTCATTTATATCAGAATAAGATTCTCTATCAGATCAACGCCTCCTCGCCTGATCTGTCCGGCAGGACGGAATATGTGCTGCTGGATCTGCGCTTTGCGGAATTCGCTAACCTGTATCCGCTTTATGTGCAGGAAGGTTTTCAGACGGTGGTATATGAAGAGGGCGCTGCGGCGCTGCTGTATTGCCCGTTTTATGTAAAAACGGAAGCATAAAAGAAGCGTCCGGGATGCCTTCGGATGCTTGACTTTTATCTGGAAATTTTATACAATATTTTTATCAAAATACAAACGATATTCGGTTTTTCGGCGAATATCCGGGAGGCTGTTATGATGAAAAAACGTGGGACGGCTGGTCTTGCCGGTTTGCTGATTTTGTGTATGCTGTTTCTTTCTTCCTGCGGCGGGACGGGGAAGAATGATTTTTCCCGCTTGTACGGCGAGGAGGGGAACCTGGCGCTGGGCAGCAGCTATACCGACATTAACGGCGCGCCGCTGGAGGCGTTCACGCTGAATTGGAACGATTCCTACCGCAATCATATCACCGTTGATCTTGGCGATTCCAAACGGTTCAACACCATCACCCTGACCGAAGCGGGCGACCATGTCAAGCAGTTTGCCATTTATGGCAGCAACGAGGCGGACAAGGGCTATGTTTTTCTGTATCAGGGGGACGCCATCGGCTCCTGTCGGGTCTGTTATACCGGGGAGCGGCAGTACCGCTATCTGCGGCTGATCATCTCCGATTTTTCGGGCGAATATTCGGTTACGGGGATGTCGGTGTATCTGAATAAAAACGAAAATGCCGCCGATTTGCGGGTCAACGCCTATGTGCGGATGGATTTTGTCAACGAGGAGACCGACTTTTCCGGTTTGGCGGGCTGCACGGATTTGATTTTGTTCGGTATGGCGAAGCTGAACGCCGATGGGCATATCTCCTTTGTGGACGGGAACGGTGAAGAAATCAGCGAAGCGGAATATGCCGAAAAGGTCGAGCTTGTCCGGGAGGCGATCGGCGAGCGGGATATTCGTATTTTTGCCGATTTGGCGCTGCCCTATGGCAACGACGGTAAAGATATCGTCTCCATGATGCGCGATCAGCTTTCCGTCACCGCCGAAAATCTGCGTTCTTTTATCTATAAATATAATTTCGATGGCTATGATGTGGACTATGAATATCCTTATTCCGACGAGGAATGGGAGATGTACAATACTTATATCCGCACCGTCGCCGACGCCATGCCCGACAAGATGATCAGCGTCGCTGCCGGGGCGTGGAACCTGCATTTTGAAGAGGATGTGATTGAGCGCATCGACCGGGTTGAACTGATGACCTATGATATTTTTGATACCTTTGGTTATCACGCCGACTTCGCCTATACCGCCGACGCCGTGTTCCAAACCATCGCTGCGGGCTTTTCGCCGGAGCAGATTGACATCGGTCTGCCCTTCTATTCCCGCCCCATCGACGGGTATGCTTTCTGGGGCGATTACAAGACCTACGCCGAGCGGCTGGGGCGGTACAACAACTTGATGACCGACAACACCTTTGACCACGACGGCGCACCGCTGGCGACACCCCAGTATTTCAACGGTGTCCAGATGATCTCCGATAAAACCGCCTTTGCGCTGGACGCCGGAGTCGGCGGGGTTATGATCTGGCATTTTACCTGCGATATGCCCTATGACAGCGAGCTGTCGCTCTTCCGTGCCATCCAGACGGTCAAAAACGAAAAGAGCATCGCCAACGGCTGATTGGCAGCAGTGTCTCCACAACGGCGCTGGCGGTTCCTCCGAAGCATAAAATACTAAGCGGTTTTTTGTAAGAAAAACCAAAAACCGGCGGTCCACGGACTGCCGGTTTTGATTTTATACTGACTATGTCCTTTGGCAATCTCGCTACCGCTGCGCTTCTTGAGATGACTGCCCGTTCTTTTTTTTGCGCAGGCGGTGGAAAGTGTTTGTCGCTGCCCGGTCGGAGCATTTCTTTTCGTCATGGAGTTTCCCGCCGGCGGATTGCTTCACGGCAGATGATTTAGGGTAGTATGTTTGCCGTTCCTTTGCCGTGAATGGCGTTATTTTCGACGATGTTTTTATTATTCAATAAAAGACTGCTCCGTCTGGATCACCGTATAATACTGTCTGCCGATTTGCTGTCGGACCGCGTCGCTCACCTCGTGCCGGAGCTCTTTTTCTCCGGTGGGGTAATGATGCGGCAGCACCAGGTCGAAAATCAGATTGGTGTGGGTCGGACCGGTCACCATGCGGAAATCATGGATGGTCAGCCGCTCGTCGATTTGCTTGACCAGCGCACTGACCTCGCTGCGCAGGCGCACGCATTCCGGATTGTCGTTTTCGATCGGGTCCATGTGAATGACCGCGTGACAGCCCAACTTTTCCGCCAGCTCCCGCTCGGCGTTGTCGATCTCATCGTGGATACGCAGAATATCCCCGTGGGCGGGCACCTCCGCGTGCAGGGAAATCATCCGCCGCCCGGGACCGTAATCATGGACGATCATGTCGTGAATACCCACCACCGACGGATAAGCCAGCACAAGCTGTTCGATTTTTTTCACAAAGTCCGCGCTGGGCGGCTCGCCCAGCAGAGGGCTGATGGTGTCTTTGGCGGCGCGTACGCCCGTCACCAGAATAAAGACTGCCACCGCCAGCCCGCACCAGGCGTCCAGCTGCAAGCCGGTGTACATCCCGATCACCGTACAGATCAGAACAATGGCGGTAGAAACGCAATCGCTCATACTGTCGGCTGCGGCAGCCTTCATGGCGGCGCTGTCGATTTTTTTACCGACGCGCAGGTTGTAGAACATCATATAGAATTTGACGGCGATGGAAAGCGCCAGAACAACAATCGTCAGTGCGCTGCCGGCGATCTCCTCAGGGTGAATGAGCTTTTCCACCGAGGATTTCAGCAGCTCAAAGCCCATGAAAAGGATCAGCATGGAGACGATAAAGCCGGAAAGATATTCCATCCGCCCGTGCCCGAAGGGATGCTCCCGGTCGGGCTTTTGCTCGCTGAGCTTAAAGCCGATCAGCGTAATGACCGACGAGCCGGCGTCTGACAGATTGTTCATCGCGTCCGCCGTGACGGCGATGGAGCCGCTGAGTACGCCTGCCGCAAGCTTTGCGGCGCAGAGCAGTATATTCAGGAAAATCCCCATCGCCGAGCAGAGCTTGCCCAACAGGCTGCGCTTCTTTTCCTCCGGCAGGGAATCTCGGATCAAAAAATGGGACAGCAAACGGATCATGGTATTTCTTCTTTCTTTTCCAAAACGGTATATCTATTTATATTAGTCAGAACTTCGTCGGATGTCAAGACCGGAGAAAAAAGAAAAAGCGGGAGCGCCGGGAGCGCTCCCGCCGAAGCGGCAGTTATTCCGCCTTCATTTCCACCAGCTTCTGCTTTCCGGTAAAGGCATCCACCGACAGCTTGACCGAATCGAAGATTGCCGAACGGATGTCGTCCTTGGTCACGCCCAGCGCCTGGCTGTATTTTTTGTCGATCCAGGTGTTCATCCCCATGATGTCGGCAAGCCCCACCGGGTCGATGCCGCCCTCCACGCCCTTTTTGGCATAGACCTTGCGCATATGCAGCCCAAAGAGCTGGAACATCCAGCGGGTGATGTGGATGATCTTCCGATCCGGTTGTCCCATCGCGTCGTGGACAATGGCAAGGAACTGATCCCAGGTGTAATTGTAGTAGCCGATGGGGATCGCGCCGCGGGCGCCCTGCTCCGCTGCGCCGGTGATCGCCTGGGCAACCTGCCGCACGGTGACCATCGTCGTGCCGCCCACCGGGTACATCGTTACCGGTCCCATGCCGGAAAGCTGCTCGATCAGGATCGTCCAGACCGGTTTTCTGCCGGGCTGTGTACCGAAAATATAGGGCAGCTCCAGGACCGAGACTGAGCAGTTGTCATCGGCAAAGGAGAGGGCAACCTCTTCCTGCTCGATGCGGCTGCGGATATAGGGATGCTTTGCGGTCAGCTCCATTTCCGGATGTGCTTTGGCGAAATAGGAGAAATAAGAGCCGAGCACCACCACATTCGTCACGCCGCATTCCTTCGCCAGCGGAATCAGCCGCTTTAAGGGGTTGATGTTGAATTTTTCATAGGCTTCATAGACCGGCGCGGGAAATTCCACCCGTTCGTCGACACCGGCGGCGAAAATAAAACTGTCGCAGCCCGCCATCATCTGGCGGATCTCGTCGTCGGTCTTTTTGTTATAGTCGCCGAAGACCAGCTCCATCTCTTCCGGGATGGGCGCGCCCTCCGGCAGCGGCGGCAGCGCCACGCTCTTGACGCTGTGACCCCGGTCGATCAGCATTCTGGCGGCGGCGCTGCCCAAAAGCCCCGTGCCGCCGATCATAAATACTTTCATAATAAATACCTCCGTTAACGGGAAGTTTCCTCCCCGATAATATATGGCTGAAAGGACGAAAGGAACCGCCGGTCCAGTCGGGCGGTCAGGCGGATGCCGTCCTCGTCATAGCTCTCACTTTCCACCAGCCCCCATTGCCGCACCCGGGCTGCCAGCCCCGCGTCGTGGTAGGGCAGCAGCAGATGCACGGTGCGCACCGTGTCGGGCAGTGTGTCGGCGACCGCCTGCAATAAATCGGCAAGCCCCTCGCCGGTCTGCGCCGAAATACGCACGCTGCGGCGGCTGAAAGGCAGCGCAAAGGGATTGGGGCAGACGTCGCATTTGTTCAGCACGGTGATCGTCGGGATCTGTCCCGCGCCCAGCTGCTCCATCACATCCCTGGTCACCGCCAGCTGCCGGTCCAGATGCGGGTCGGATGCGTCGCAGACATTCAGCAGCAGGTCTGCCGCGGCGGCTTCCTCCAGGGTGGAGTGAAAGGCGTCTACCAGCGTGTGGGGCAGGCGGGAGACAAAGCCCACCGTGTCAACCAGCAGAACGGACCGTCCGTCCGGCAGCTTCAGCGCTCGGGCGGTCGGGTCCAGCGTAGCGAAAAGCTTATCCTGCGTCAGCACCCCCGCGCCGGTCAGCGCGTTGAGCAGCGTTGATTTTCCGGCATTGGTATAGCCGACGATGGCGCAGGTCAAAATGCCGTTCTTTTGCCGCCGGCTACGGCGCAAATATCGCTGTTTTTCGGTTTTTTTCAGGGCTTCTTCCAGCGTATGAATACGCCGCCGGATGTGCCGCCGGTCGGTTTCCAGCTTGGTTTCACCGGGACCCCGGGTGCCGATGCCGCCGCCCAGCCGCGACAGCGCCGTTCCCCTGCCCGCAAGGCGGGGCAGCAAATATTGCAGCTGTGCCAGTTCCACCTGGATTTTGCCCTCGTTTGTTTTTGCGCTTTTTGCAAAAATATCAAGAATCAGTGTGGTGCGGTCAATTACGCGCCGATCGACGGCGTTTTCCAGATTGCGCTGCTGGGTCGGCGTCAGCTCGCCGTCGACAATCAATAAATCGATTTCTTCCCGCGCGCAAAGCTCCCGAACCTCTTCCAGCCGTCCGGAGCCGATATAGGTCGCCGCGTCCGGGCTCTCGCGCTTTTGCTCGATAAGCGCAAAAACCTCCGCCCCGGCGGTTTCCGCCAAACGCCGCAGCTCCATAAGCGAGCTTTCGGCGTCAAAACTGCCGTCATCCACCGACAGCAGCAGACAGAGTTCCTTCGGCGTATCCTGCGTACTCGTTTTTGCTTCCTCCCCTTTGTGTTGGTATAAGAAAATACCGTGCAGAAGCAGACAACGGCAATGCTCCCGCACGGATAGTATAGCAGAACGGCTTGGGAAAAGCAATCGAGAATTGTTTACGCAGGGTTGAAGCAACCCCTGCGTAAAGGCAAGCAAGCGCCGTCATGCTCCCCGTAAGGTTTTTATGCGCAAGGCTGTCAACTGCCCGGAAAAGCGGCAAATAAAGGCAGTGGCTGACGGGATAAGGCAAAAAACGAAATGCAGCCGGATAAGATTCTCCTTTAATTTGTAAATTCAGATTCTTACGATTTGTGGATATTTTCAATGAACTGTTCTGCGAAGGACACGGGGCAGAAGCCAATGGGAGCCCGATGCTTTTTTTGCAAGAATCAGCCTTTCCCTACAGGGGATTGGATGTTGCATTTACACCGCCGTTTTGTTATAATGGTGTTATCTGGAAAAAGACAAAAGAAAGGCGGGCGTCAGAATGAAAAAAGACGAACGGAATGAGCCGATCCGCGATGTGCTGGACGATATTGTGGAGCTGACCGACAACGAGGGAAACGTGGTGCCCTTTGAGCTTCTGGATGTGGTGGATTTTGAGGGGCAGGAATTTGCCGTTCTTTTTCCTTGTGAGGAGCCGGATTCCGAAGAGGTGTTGATCGCCGCCATTGAGGACGACCCTGATGATGAAGCGAGCGAGCTGTATGTTCCGCTGGAGGACGAAGCGTTGATGAACCGGGTCTTTGAAAAATTCAAAGAATTGAACCGGGACGTGTATCATTTTCTGGATTGAGCCGGAAGGAGAGTGTGTTATATGGAAGCAATCCGCTGTCGTTTTGCCGACGGAGTCGGTGAAATTCCCCTGCCCGAATACCCCCGTCCGCAGTTTGTGCGCAAGGACTGGCTGAACCTGAACGGTATGTATGATTATGCCATCTGTAAAACCGGCGAGGCGCCCCAGAGCTTCGACGGTAAAATTTTAGTCCCCTTCGCCGTGGAAAGCGAGCTGTCCGGCGTCGGACGCCATTTACAGCCCGACCAGACGCTCTGGTACCGCCGAATTTTCACCGTGCCCGAGGACTGGAAAGGCAAACGGGTGCTGCTGCACTTCGGTGCGGTGGACGACAGCTGCGAGGTCTTTGTCAACGGCAAAAAAGCCGGCGCGCACCGGGGCGGGTATAACCCCTTTTGCTTTGAGATCACCGATCTTTTGAAAAGCGGCGCCAACGAGCTGGCGGTCAGTGTGACCGACCCGACCGATCAGGGCGGGCAGCAACGCGGCAAGCAGTCGAGTGAATCCCACGGCTTTTGGTACACTGCCACCTCCGGCATCTGGCAGACTGTCTGGCTGGAGCCGGTCGGCGAAAGTTATCTGGAAAAAATCAAAATTACTCCCGATGTGAAAAACAGCGCCGTAATTCTGGAAGCGGAGGTTCCCGAGGGCTGCCGTTTGCGTGCCGTGGTCTGCGACGAGAACGAAAAACCGCTGGCAGAGAAGGAGATTCGGGGCAAAACCGCGATCCCGCTGGAAAACCCCCGGCTCTGGTCGCCGGAGGATCCGTATCTGTATTCGCTTTTGCTGTTTTTAACCAGGGATGGCGCGCCCGCCGACGCGGTGCTGTCTTATTTTGGGATGCGCGAATTTTCCATCGCCCCGGATGACGAGGGCGTTCTGCGGCTTTGCTTGAACGGCAAGCCATATTTCCAGTCCGGACTTTTAGATCAGGGCTATTGGTGCTCCAGCGGTCTGACCCCGTCCAGCGATGAGGCGATGATTTATGATATTGAAACAATGAAGTCCATGGGCTTTAATATGCTGCGCAAGCATATCAAGGTCGAGCCTGCCCGCTGGTACTATCACTGTGACCGGCTCGGGGTGCTGGTCTGGCAGGATATGGTCAGCGGCGGCGATTATGTCAGCAATTTCTTTGTCGGCGTACTGCCCAATATCAATATTCGCAAGATTCCCGACTCTCATTATAATTGGTTTAAGCGGGATGACCCTGTCCAGCGTGAGCGATTCAAACAGGAACTGTTTGAGATGATCGACAGCCTGTATAACTGCGTTTCCATCTGCTGCTGGGTTCCCTTTAACGAGGGCTGGGGTCAGTTTGACGCGCTGGAAATCGGCAAGGCGGTCAAAGCGAAGGACCCGACCCGCTTTGTGGACCACGCCAGCGGCTGGCACGATCAGGGCGGTCCCGATTTTGTCAGCATCCACCGCTATGTGCTGCCGGTGACGCTGCCGAAAAAGGACGACACGCGTCCCTTTGTGCTCAGCGAGTTCGGCGGCTATTCCCAGATCCTTGAAAATCATGTCTGGAACAAGCAGAAAAGCTTCGGCTATGTGATGTTCCGCAGCAAGGACAAGCTGACCGCCGCCGTGAAAAAGCTCTATGAAAAACAAATCATCCCGCTGGCGGCAAGGGGGCTTTGCGCCTGTGTCTATACGCAGGTTTCCGATGTGGAGTTTGAGGTCAACGGACTTTTGACCTATGATCGTAAGGTGGTCAAGGTGGACGAGGATACCATGCGCGAGATCAACCGCCGGCTCTGCAGGGCGGGAAAATGACAAAGAAAATGCCGAAGAAGGGATAAAACCCTTGAAGTTGCACAAAAAAGCGGTGCAGAAAAATTGGCATTTTATAGTAAAAGGGTATGGTAATTCCCTTTTGGCTGTGTTATAATAACAAACGGTGTATGCCGTCTGTTTTTTAAGGCGGGCGGCGGATTACTGAAATTTATTGATGGAGGCAATTTGATGAGTAAAAAGTACATCTACTTGTTCTCCGAGGGCGACGCGAATATGCGCGAGCTGCTCGGCGGTAAGGGCGCGAACCTTGCGGAAATGACGAAGATTGGTCTTCCCGTGCCCCAGGGCTTTACGATCACCACGGAAGCCTGCACCCAGTATTATGAGGACGGCAGAAAGATCAACAGCGAGATCCAGGCGCAGATCATGGAGTATATCACGAAGATGGAGCAGATCACCGGCAAAAAGTTCGGCGATACCGAAAATCCCCTTCTGGTCTCCGTACGTTCCGGCGCCAGAGCGTCCATGCCCGGCATGATGGATACCATCCTCAACCTCGGTCTGAACGAGGACGTTGTCGATGTCATGGCGAAAAAGTCCAACAACCCCCGTTGGGCGTGGGACTGCTACAGAAGATTCATCCAGATGTATTCCGACGTCGTTATGGAGGTCGGCAAGAAATACTTCGAGCAGCTTATTGATAAGATGAAAGAAGAAAGAGGTGTCGCTCAGGACATCGACCTGACCGCCGACGATCTCAAAGAGCTGGCTTCTCAGTTTAAGGCGGAATATAAATCCAAGATCGGCGTCGATTTCCCCACCGATCCCAAAGAGCAGCTCATGGGCGCCATCGAAGCGGTCTTCCGCTCCTGGGACAACCCCCGCGCCAATGTCTATCGCCGCGACAATGATATTCCCTATTCCTGGGGCACTGCCGTCAACGTACAGATGATGGCGTTCGGCAATATGGGCAATGACTGCGGTACCGGCGTTGCCTTCACCCGCGATCCTGCCACCGGCGAAAAGGGCCTGATGGGTGAGTTCCTTGTCAATGCCCAGGGCGAGGACGTCGTCGCCGGCATCCGTACCCCGATGCCCATCGCCGAGATGGCGGAGAAATTCCCCGAAGCCTACCAGCAGTTTGTTAAGGTCTGCGCCATTCTGGAAGACCATTATAGAGATATGCAGGATATGGAGTTCACCGTCGAATCCGGTAAACTTTATATGCTCCAGACCAGAAACGGTAAGAGAACCGCCAAAGCCGCTTTGAAGATCGCCTGCGATCTGGTGGACGAAGGCATGATCGACGAGAAGAAAGCCGTCGCCATGATCGACCCCAGAAACCTCGACACCCTTCTGCATCCGCAGTTTGACGCGGCTGCCCTTAAGGCCGCCACTCCGGCGGGCAAGGGCCTGGGTGCTTCCCCCGGTGCTGCCTGCGGTAAAGTTGTTTTCACCGCCGAGGACGCCATCGAGTGGAACGAGCGCGGCGAAAAGGTCGTTCTGGTCCGTCTGGAGACCTCTCCCGAGGACATCTCCGGCATGAAAGCCGCCCAGGGTATCCTGACTGTGCGCGGCGGCATGACCTCCCACGCGGCGGTTGTTGCTCGCGGCATGGGTATCTGCTGCGTTTCCGGCTGTGGCGACATCAAGATGGATGAGGAAAACAAAAAGTTCGAGCTGTCGGGCAAGACCTACCACGAGGGCGATTATATCTCCATCGACGGCTCGACCGGTAATATCTATGACGGCATCATTCCCTCCGTGGATGCGGAGATCGCCGGTGAATTCGGCAGAATCATGGATTGGGCGGACAAGTATAGAACCCTGAAGGTCCGCACCAACGCCGACACGCCCGCCGATGCGAAGAAAGCCCGCGAGCTGGGCGCCGAAGGCATCGGTCTGTGCCGTACCGAGCATATGTTCTTTGAAGCCGAGCGTATCGCTGCTTTCCGCGAGATGATCTGCGCCGACACCAAAGAGGAGCGCGTTGCCGCTCTGGCGAAGATCATGCCCTATCAGCAGGGTGACTTCGAGGCGCTGTATGAGGCGCTGGAAGGCAACCCGGTTACCATCCGCTTCCTGGATCCGCCCCTGCATGAGTTCGTTCCCACCGAGGAAGCCGACATTGAAGCGCTGGCGAAAGCTCAGAATAAATCCGTTGCCGATATTAAGAACATCATTGCCTCCCTGCATGAGTTCAACCCGATGATGGGTCACCGCGGCTGCCGCCTGACCGTCACCTATCCTGAGATCGCCGAAATGCAGACCACCGCTGTGATCCGCGCTGCGATCAATGTGAAGAAAAAGCATCCCGACTGGAATATTGCCCCCGAGATCATGATCCCGCTGGTTGGCGAAGTGAAAGAGTTGAAATATGTCAAGGACGTTGTGGTCGCCACCGCGGACAAGGAGATTGCCGCCGCCGGTGTGGATCTGAAATATGAGGTCGGCACCATGATCGAGATCCCCAGAGCCGCTCTGACCGCTGACGAGATTGCGACGGAAGCGGAGTTCTTCTGCTTCGGCACCAACGACCTGACTCAGATGACCTTCGGCTTCAGCCGTGACGACGCCGGTAAATTCCTCGACGCTTATTACGACAAGAAGATCTATGAGAACGATCCCTTTGCCAAGCTCGACCAGAAGGGCGTCGGCAAGCTGATGGAAATGGCTGTTGCCATGGGCAAGAAAGTCCGTCCCGACATGCACTGCGGTATCTGCGGTGAGCACGGCGGTGACCCGGTCTCCGTGGAGTTCTGCCATAACATTGGTCTGGACTATGTGTCCTGCTCTCCCTTCCGTGTGCCGATTGCCCGCCTCGCCGCCGCTCAGGCTGCCATCAAGGCTGGCAAATAATCCACAGTAATCCATAAGAAAGCCCCCGGATCTGTCCGGGGGCTTTCTTGCGTTTTCGGCAACAAGACTGCAGAGCAAAAAAGCCGGCAGGGCATATGCCCCACCGGCTTTTATGGGTGAATAAAAATTACATGATTTCTTCCAGTTTCACCGGGCGGTGCTCCTCGACACTCTTTTTGGCGGCAAGGGCAATCAGCACGGACTGCAAGCCCGCTTCAATGCCCACCGGCGGTTCGGTGTCGTTGCGGATGGCATCGACAAACTGGTTCATCTCGGTGGCGAAGGACTGCATATACCGCTCCAGGAAGAAATACAGCGGTTTTTCTCCGGTCACACCGTTTTCGTCGGCAATAACCGCGCTGGACAGGGTATCATTTGCGGTGGCGACCATACCCTTGGAGCCGAACACCTCCGCCCGCTGGTCATAGCCGTAAGCGGCGCGGCGGGAATTGTCGATGACCGCCAGCGCGCCGTTTTTCATCTTCATGGTGATGATGGCGGTGTCCACATCGCCCTGCTCGCCGATGGCGGGGTCAACCAGCACGGCGGAATTGACATAAATTTCATCCACCTGGCTGTTGACCAGGAAGCACGCCATGTCGAAATCATGGATCGTCATGTCCAGGAAGATGCCGCCGCTGACTTTGATATACGCCGGATTCGGCGGCTCGGGATCCCGGGAGGTGATTTTAACAATATGGGGAGCGCCGATTTTTCCGGCGTCCACCGCCGCGCGGATGGCGGCGAAGTTGTGGTCAAAGCGGCGGTTGAATCCGACCTGGAATTTCAGGTTTGATCCCTCCAGTGCTTTTTTGACCGCGTTGATTTTTTCAGGGGAGTGGTCCACGGGTTTTTCGCAGAACACATGCTTGCCCGCCTTGATCGCTTCAATGGAAATGGCGGCGTGGGTGTCGGTAGAGGAACAGACCAGCACCGCATCAATGGCAGGATCTGCCAGAATCTGTTTGTAATCGGTGTAAATCTCCTTGACGCCGAAGGATGTGATGTAGGCGCGGGTCTCATCGTCCATGAAGGGATCCGCCACCGCCTTGACGCAGGCGTTTTTGACTGCGGTGCTGATGGATTGCAGGTGAACCTTGCCGATTCTGCCTGCGCCGATAATGCCGATTTGAATCATTGTCATTCTCCTTTTTCAGATGGTGCCGTCCCAGGTGGAAACTTCGGTCTTTTTCATTTCTTCTTCGTCAAACCAGCGGGTGGTGACACATTTGGTCTCGGTGTAGAAGCGGTAGGCGTCCTTGCCCAGACAGTGCAAATCGCCGAAGAAGGAGTTTTTATGTCCGGAGAAGGGGAAGAACCCGATGGGCACCGGAATGCCGACATTCACGCCGACCATGCCGCCGTCGGTATGGCGGGCAAATTCCCGGGCATAATAGCCGTTCTGGGTGAAAATGACCGAGCCGTTGGCATAGGGGTTGGCGTTCATAACGGCAAGCCCCTCCTGAAAGTCCTTGACGCGCTTGATGCACAGCACCGGTCCGAAAATTTCCTCGGTGCCAATGCTCATGTCCGGCGTAACCTTGTCAAAGACCGTCGGTCCGACATAATAACCGTTTTCAAAGCCCTCGACCTTGCAGTTCCTTCCGTCCAACACCAGCTGAGCGCCCTCTTTGACGCCCTTGTCGATGTCGGCAATGACTTCGTGGTAATGTTTTTCATAGGTGATGGGGCCGAGTTTGCTGGTCTTATCCACGGCGGGTCCGACCTTGATCTGGCTTGCCTGTTTTTTCAACTCCGCCACAAATTCATCGGCGATGGCTTCCTCTACCACGCAGCAGGAGAGCGCCATGCAGCGCTGACCAGCGCAGCCGAAGGCGGAATTGACCACACCGGCGACCGTACGGGAAATTGGCGTATCCGCCATGACCAGCGCGTGATTTTTCGCCTGGCAGAGCGCCTGGACGCGCTTGCCCGCCCGGGCGGCTCTCTCGTAAATCAATTTGCCCACCGGTGTCGAGCCGACAAAGGTGATGCCCTTGACGTCTGGATGGTCAAGGATGGTGTTGATCTCGTTTCTGGAGCAGGTAATGACATTGATTACGCCGTCGGGCACGCCCGCCTCCTTGTAAATGGCAGCCAGCATCATGGCGGTTTTCGGCGTTAAGGTTGCCGCCTTCAAAACCATGGTATTGCCGCAGGCGAGGCAGGTGGGCGCCATCCAGCCGAAGGGAATCATCGCCGGGAAGTTGACCGGCACGATCCCCGCAAAGACGCCGACCGGCTCGCGGTACAGCACGGTGTCATATCCGCGCGACGCGTCCATCGTGCTCTCGCCCATCATCAGCGACGGCACCTGGGTCGCCAGCTCCGTACCTTCCTTGGCTTTGAGCACGTCGCCCTCCGCTTCCGCCCAGACCTTGCCGTTTTCTTCGGCAACGCAGCGGGTCAGCTCCTCCATGTTTTCCATAATCAGGTCGCGGATTTTATATAAAATCTGCGCACGCTTGATCGGGGGGGTCGCGCTCCAGCCCGGGAACGCGGCTTTGGCGGCGGCGATCGCTTCCAGCACTTCATCATTGGTGCAGCAGGGCGCCTGTCCGGTCACTTCGCCGGTGCTCGGATTGTGCAGATCGGTCCACTTGTCGGTCTTCGACAGCCGGAACTCGCCGTTGCAAAAATACTTGAGTTTTTCTACAGCCATGTTGTTTCTCCTTCCAAAAATTACAGTCCCGCTTTATCAGCGATATATTTTCTGGCTTTCAGCGCATATTCCAGCGGATTCGCCACGGCGGGATCCTGCTCCGCTTCCACCAGTACATAGCCCTCGTAACCATGCTGTGCCAGCACGTCAAAAATCGGCGCAAAGTCAATGGCGCCGTCGCCCGGCACGGTAAAGGTTCCCAGCCGCACGCCCTGCAAAAAGCTCAGATGGTTCTTTTTGACCTCGGCAATTTTTTCGGGGCGGATGTCCTTGAGATGAACGTGCCAGACGCGGTCAATGTATTTATTCAGAACGGACATATAATCCTCGCCGCAGTAGGCAAGATGTCCCGAATCGAACAGCAGCCCGAATACCTCGGGATCGGTATTTTCCATCAGCCGGTCGATTTCCGCCTCGGTCTGCACCACGGTGCCCATATGATGGTGGAAGGTCAGGCGGATGCCCATCTCCTTCGCGATCCTGCCCAGCTTATTGACGCCGGTGCAAAGCAGCTCCCACTCGTGGTCATTCATCACGTATTTTTCTTCAAAGATCGCCTTGTTCGTGCCCTGGATCGAATGTCCCTGCTCCGAAATACCGACGACCTTCGCACCCATTTTTTTCAAAAAGGTGATGTGCTCAATAAAGCCCTGTTCCGTCTTCTCGTAAGGCTCCGTGGTCAAAAAGGTGGAGAACCACGCGTTGCAGATCTGCAGCCCGCGCAGATCCAGCGCCCGCTTGAGCACCTGGGGATCCTTTGGGTATTTATTGCCGATTTCGCAGCCGGTAAAGCCCGCCAGCGCCATTTCGGAAACGCACTGTTCAAAGGTATTCTCCTTGCCCAGGTCGGGCATGTCGTCGTTGGTCCAGGCAATCGGCGCAATGCCGAGCTTCACTTTGTTTTTATCCAGCATCAGTATTTCCTCGCATTCTTTCTGTGATTTTCCTTATCCTCATAGCATTTGCGAACCGATTCCTTGCCGCTGACCGAGGCAAGCCCCACGTGCCACCAGGCGCCGTAGCCGTCGGTCATGGTTTTGGGCAGGACCTTGATGTCAATCAGGGTCGAAACGGTTTGCTGCTTGCTGTCGCGCAGTGCCGCGCGCAGCTCCTCCAGAGTGCGGGCGGTATAGGTTTTTACACCGTAGCCCGCCGCAGACTGGGCATAGTCTATCGACAGCAGCTCGCCCAGCAGGGCGCCGTCTTCGTCCCGTTTGCGGAACTCCGTCGCCAGGTTTCCGATGCCGTTGGACATTTGCAGGTTGTTGATACAGCCGAAGCCGCTGTTGTCAAAGAGCATGACATTGATTTTTTTGCCCTCCTGCAAGCTGGTCACCAGCTCGCTGTGCAGCATCAGATAGCTGCCGTCGCCGCACATGGCGTAAACCTCGCGCTCGGGCTGCGCCAGCTTTGAGCCCAGCGCGCCGGCAATCTCATAGCCCATGCAGGAATAGCCGTATTCCATGTTATAGGAATCGCGGCAGTCGGTGGTCCACATCCGCTGTAAATCGCCGGGCAGAGAACCCGCCGCGCCCACGCAGATGGCGTCGTCGTCGATCTCTTCGCGGATGGCGGCGACGGCGGCGGTTTGCGTCAGGCAGCTGCCGGTCATTTTGACAAATTCGGGAATTGTCTTTTCGTCCCGTGCCGCAATCAGCGGCTGAAAGCTTTCATCGTAAGTATAGGCGGAAAGAAATGCCATTTCCTTGTCCCACGCCTGCTTTGCCTGTGCGATTTCAGTCGTATAGGCGGAGCGGTAGCCGCACGCTCTGAGCTTTTCGCCCAGGGCAAGGATCCCTTCCTTTGCGTCGCAGACCATCTTGACCGCGTCCAATTTGTAAGCGTCGAAGCGGGAGGTATTGATGGTCACGAATTTCGCGTCGGCACGAAACAGCGACTTTGAGGCGGTGGTAAAGTCGGAAAACCGGGTGCCGATGCCCAAAATCACATCGGCTTGTTTGGCAATATCGTTGCCGGCGGAGTTTCCGGTTACGCCCAGCCCCCCCAGGTTATAGGGATGGGAGGACAGACAGGCTGATTTGCCCGATTGCGTTTCGGCGAAGGGAATGGCGAATTCGGCACAGAATTGCTCCAGCGCCTCGCCCGCCTCGGAATAGCGGACGCCGCCGCCGCAGATGACCAGCGGCTTCTTGGCGTTTTTCAGAATGGCGAAAACATCCGCCGTCTCTTCTGCCGCCGGCAGGGGACGGGTGATGCGGTGGACGCGTTTTTGGAAAAATTCCTCGGGGTAATCATAGGCTTCGCCCTCCACGTCCTGCGGCAAACAGATCGCCACCGCGCCGGTTTCGGCGGTATCGGTCAAAACGCGCATGGCGTTGATCATGGCGCTCATCAGCTGCTCGGGGCGCTGCACCCGATCCCAATAGCGCGTAACTGCCCGGAAGGCGTCGTTGGTGGTGGTGGCAAGGGAGTTGACCTGCTCAAACTGCTGCAAGACCGGGTCGGGCTGACGGCTCGCAAAGGCGTCGGCAGGGAAGAGCAGCAGCGGCACATGGTTGACCGTCGCCGTTGCCGCCGCCGTAATCATATTGGCGGAGCCGGGACCGATGGAGGAGGCGCAGGCGATGATCCTGCGGCGGTTGTTCTGTTTGGCGTAAGAGGCGGCAACATGTGCCATGCCCTGTTCATTCTTGCCCTGATAGACCCGCAGCGCGCCGGGGTCCTCATCCAGCGCCTGTCCCAGCCCAACCACAATGCCGTGCCCGAAGACAGTAAAAATACCGTCCACAAAACGGTTTTCCTTCCCGTCAAAGGAAACATACTGGTTGTTCAGAAATTTGACCAGTGCCTGCGCCATCGTCATTTTTGCCATGGGTTCACTCTCCTTATTGCTCATCGAGGAGCCATTTGTGGCAGTCCTCGTAAAATCTCGTGGTCTTGTACCAGGGGTCGCCGTCCAGATGACGCACCATCCAGACATAGTACATCTCGTACCCCGGCGCGGTCACCTGCTGGTGATTTTCACCACTGGTGATATAGGACGCAGAGCCGTCTACGCTCTTATAAACCTCCTCGCCCACAAAGGCGGCGCCGAAGCCCTGGGGCTTGTCAAATCGGTAATAATAGACCTCCGGCTGCGGGTGATGATGGGGCGGATAGCTCGACCATTTGCCCGGCTGGTTAAAGACCTCGCCCATTACCATATTGGAATAAGGCGCGTTATCGTAATCAAACATGGTGGAAACGATGCGATGCCCCGCGCCGCCCCACTGTCCCTTGCCGAATTCCTGATACAGGCAGGTCTCGGGGGTATAGAATGCCGGCGCAAATTCCTTTTCGTTGTCGGTCTGCTGGATCAGAATTTCACTCTCCGCCTTCGCCGTCACACGGACTGCGGTGCCGCGGCATACATGCAGGCAATAGGGCTTGCGTTCAAAAGGATTGGCGCGGCTGCCCGACACCGTCTCGCCGTTCCATTGGAACTCGACCGTGCCGCCCAACAGCAGAATCGCCGTCTCGTCCGTCTCACTCTCAACGGAATAGGTTTCGCCCGGTGTAAGCTTCCTGACAAAGATGTTCATCATCATATCCGGGTGAAAGCCCTCGCGCAGGGCGACGGTTTTCAGCCCGTTTTCGTCAAATGACAGTTTTTCAAACATAGCAAAGCCTCTTATCCTCTGGCGATCATTTCGCCGTATTCTTCTTTTTCTTTCTTGATAAATTCCTTAACCTGCTCGACGGTCGGCATATCCTGGCTGCACGCATGGCTGGCGACCAGCATCGCCGCCGAAGCGGAGCCGAATTCCAACGCGTCCATGATGTCGTACCCCTCCAGAAGCCCGTACAGGAACGCTGAGGCGTAGCCATCGCCGCCGCCGAAGGATTTCAGCAGTTTAACGGGGAAGGGCTTGATGGAATAGCTTTCGCCGTCGTTGGTATAGGCGGTGGAGCCGTCCTTCCCGTGCTTGATGATGACGATTTTTGCATTCCAGCCGTGCCAGTAGGCGGCGGTTTGCCGATCATCCATTCCTTCCCGAATCAGGCGCTCCGTCAGATTGTATTCCTCCCGGGAGCCGAGGATGATATCTGCCTGTTTGGCAACAAGGGAATAATAAATCGAAATTTCATCGGCGTTTTTCCAGTTATAGGCGCGATAGTCAATGTCAAAGATCACCGGCACATCGTTTCGCTTGGCGAGCATAACCGCCTTCAGCGCCGCCTCCCGTGAGGGGCTTTCGGCAAGGGCGGTGCCGGAAATCAGCAGGGCTTTGGCTTTTTGGATATATTCTTCGTCAATGTCCGCCACGTCCAGCTTCAGGTCAGCCGCGTCGTTGCGGTACATCAGGATGCTGCTTTCGGTTTCGCTTTTGATTTCGGTAAAGGTCAGCCCGATTTTTTCCCCATTCCGGCAGCGGGTGATATGGGAGGTGTCGATGCCTTCGTTTTGGAAAAAGTCCGTTACAAAGGTCCCCAGCTGGTCGTCGGAGACCCGTGCGAAAAAGCCGCATTTCTTCTCCAGACGGGCAAGACCTACGGCGATGTTGGCGGGCGAACCGCCCAGATAGCGTTTGAAGGTGGTGCTTTTGTCGAGCGTGCAGTAATAGTCCACCGGGTTGAAGTCAACGGCGACGCGTCCCAGTAAAATCAGGTCATATTCCTTGCTCGAGTCAAAGGTGATGTATTTCACAAAAAAAGCTCCTTTCGTTTTACCGATTGGCAAATATTTGAAGGTGGCGGGTGACGTTTGCGGCAACGCCGCGCACCATTTCTTCCGATAAAGTGAAATAATCCGGCGTTTCGCAGCCGGTCAGATAGACCTGCGCAGCCCGCGCCAGCGCGTCAAAGCTGGCGGTGGCGATGTTGATTTTGCGGATGCCGAGGCAGATCGCCCGGCGGAATTGGTCGTCGGACATGCCGGTTCCGCCGTGGAGCACCAGCGGGCAGTCTACGGTTTCATGGATGGCTTGCAGAATATCAAACCGCAGCTGCGGCAGGGTGGGGTAGTTGCCGTGGGCGTTGCCGATGGCGACCGCCAGCGCATCTACACCGGTGCTTTGCACAAACTCCATCGCCTTTTGCGGGTCGGTGCACTGGATGATGTGTTCTGCGGTGTCGCCCTCATTGCCGCCGACCACGCCCAGCTCTGCCTCCGTTGTCGCGCCGTACGCCTGCGCCATCTCGACCACCGAGCGGGTCACGGCGATGTTCTGCGCGAAAGGTAAAAGGGAGGCGTCCAGCATCACCGAGGTAAAGCCGAAATCCAGCGCCTGTTTGACACATTCGACCGTCAGCCCGTGGTCGAGGTGGACGGCGACGTCCACCGCTGCCTCCTTTGCCGCCGATACCATCATCGGCGCCATCAGCGTTAGGGGAGAGCTTGCCAGCCGTTTTTCGGCGATTTGCAAAATGACCGGCTCGTCTTTTTCCTCCGCCGCCCGCAGTACGCCGCGTACCATTTCCATATTGCCGACGCTGAAAGCGCCCACCGCTTTATTTTTGCGTTCGGCACGAAGCAGCAGCTCTTTCATTGGAACCAGCGCCATGGTTTTCACATCCTCCCGTTGGTGAACTTGCCGGCTGAAAAAAACTTCTTTTCCATCAAACCGCAATTCCCTTATTTTATCATATGATAGCACAAACGGGGAAAAATGGCAATATTTTTTGCCGGTTTCTTCGGCGGAAAAAGCAGAAAAAATTCCCGAACCGGCAGAATTTTTGCCGGTTCGGGAGAAAATAAACAATCGCGAGAAGCTCTGTTTTATTTTGCAAAAAATTTCTGATAATAGCCCATTACAAAGATGAAAAGCACGATGAGCGGCAGGATATAAGTTACATAGACCCGAGACCATTTGGGGAATTTCAAGCCCTTGCCGCTGTCCGCTTCGGCGATGAAATTTTTCCAGCCCCACCCCTTTTTGGTGGTGCAGAATAGCAGGAACACCAGGCTGCCCAGCGGCAGCAGATTGTTGGAAACGATGAAATCCTCCAGGTCCTGGATCGTCGAGCCTTCGCCCAGCGGCTGGAAACCCGAAAGGACATTGAAGCCCAGGACGCAAGGGATCGAAAGCACCAGCACCAGTACCAGGTTGATGACAACCGCTTTTTTGCGGCTCATACGAAAAAGGTCGATGGAGAAATTGATCAGATTCTCAAACACGGCGATGATGGTCGAAGCCGCCGCAAAGAACATAAAAATGAAGAACAGCGTGCCGAAGATCCGCCCGCCGGGCATCTGATTGAAGACATTGGGCAGCGTGACAAAGACCAGCCCGGGTCCTTCGCCGGGATCGATGTCAAAGGCGAAGCAGGCGGGGAAGATCACCAGACCGGACAGCAGCGCCACGGTGGTGTCCAGCGCGCAGATGCTGATAGTCTCGCCGGTCAGGGATCGGTTTTTGTCGATATAGCTGCCAAAGATGGACATGGCGCCGATGCCGATGCTCAAGGTGAAGAACGCTTGCCCCATGGCGGCAAAAATCGCCTCGCCCAGCCCGTTTTCCGCCATCTTGCCAAAGTCCGGCGTCAGATAAAATTTCAGTCCCTCCATCGCGCCGGGCAGGGTGACGCTGCGGATGCAAAGAATGATCAGAATGATAAACAGGCAGCTCATCATTATCTTGGTGATGCGCTCCACGCCCTTCTGCAATCCCAGCGAGCAGACCAGGAAGCAAAGGATGGTCGTCAGCGCCATCCAGAACATCATCGGCAGGGGCTCAGCGAGCATATCGTTAAAGACCGTGCCGACGGCGTCCGGCGTCATCCCGGCAAAATCTCCCTTCGCCATCTTGACCATGTACGAAAGCATCCAGCCCGCTATGGTGGTGTAGAACATCATCAACAGGTAATTGCCCGCCACACAGACATAGCCGTGCCAGTGCCATTTGGTTCCCTTTGGCTCCAGCACATTATATGATTTGACGGCGGAGCACTGGCTGGCTCTGCCGACGGAGAATTCGGCGACCATGATCGGGATGCCCATAATCACCAAAAACAAAAGATAAATCAGTACAAACGCCGCACCGCCGTACTTGCCCGTAATATACGGAAACCGCCAGACGTTGCCCAGTCCGATGGCACAGCCTGCGCTGATTAGGATAAATCCAAGGCGCGAGGAAAATTTTTCACGTTGCTTTTCCAAGACCTACACTCCATTTCCCATGATTTTAGAAAAGAAGGCGCAAAAAACAGCGGTCTTTGCCGCCTTCTTCCTTTTGCTGTACCAGTGTAGCACAGCCGCTGGGGATTTGCAAGGGTTCTTTGCGTGAAAACAGCGCTTTTTGGCAAAAAAGTCTCCATGTTTTATCAAAAAACTATTGAAAATATAGATACAATCCTCTATAATAGACATATATTGAGTTCAGGAGGCTATGAAATGAAAAAGTATATGCTGCGGAGCGTTGCGGTTCTGCTCTGCCTGACGCTGGCGTTTTCGTCTTTGACGGCGAGCGCTGCCGTTTACGGACCCTATGATTATGATGCAATCGTGGTGGAGGACGGGCAGAGCGACCCGGTCAAGAGTGCGTCCATGTCCGAGCTTGAAAAGGGCTTTTATCAAGTGCTCAATAAGGTCGCCATGGGACTTTTGAAGATTATCTATGTGTTTTATCCCGCGCCTGACGATTGGCAGAGTCTTGAAAGCTACGACGGCGCGAACTTCCTGCCCGGCAGAGAGACCTTCGCTACCGAGGCGGCGGCGGGTAACCGCTGGCAAATCGGCTATGGCTCCCGCTCCATCATCCCCGACGATTTTGCGCCGGACAAATATTATATCGGCAGGGATTTGACCAACCGTCTGGCGCAGGGCGTCAACGACGATAACCGCGTACGCGTCGTCGCGATGGACGACGGCAGCGGCGAGGGGCTGGTTATTTTCGCGGTGGTTGATGCGCTGGGCGTGACCTCTGCCGATACCCGCGCCGTCCGCGCCGAGGTCGTCGAATGGGCGCAGGCGCAGGGTGTGAAGATCGCTGCGCTGAACCTTTCGGTGACCCACAGCCACAGCGCGCTGGACACTCAGGGTGTGGCGACCGAATCCATTTATAAAATTCTGACCACTTCCTTTAAGAACCTTTTGGGCATCGGCGAAAACGATCCGCGTCTGGCGAACGCCGAAGCCTTTAAGCAGTCCTATCTTGCCACAACCGTTGCGGCGGTCAAGGACGCGGTGCTGGATCTTCGCCCCGGTGAGCTCTATTATACCGAGGTGGACGGCAGCGAATATATCAAAGATAAGCGCGGTTTGATTGCCCCTGAGGACATCCCGCCCATTGCATCGTTGAAATTTGTGCCGGACGACGGCTCCGAAGGGGTCTATATGGCGAATATCAGCTGTCATCCCACCTCCTTCAGCGCGTCTCACGGGCTGCTGTCCTCCGATTATATCTATTATATGGAGCAGCGCATCCAGGAAAAGACCGGATATAATTTCCTCTTTATTCAGGGCGCGTCCGGCCAGCTTTCCCGTATGGGTCTGAACGTGGACGAACAGCAGCTGCCCGAGGAAGAGCGGCTCGGCGCGTCCACCCGTTATTCGGGCAGAGTCTTCGCCGATCTGATTTTGGCGGCGGATGACGGTTCCATGGAAAAGCTGGAGCCGGTGCTCAACGCGAAATATACCGAGTTTGCCTTTGTTCCCGACAACTATATCCTGGCGCTGGCGGTTAAGGCGAAGCTGGTTAATAATCAGGTCTTTACCACCGACAATCCGTCGGAGCTGGCGATTATGATGGAAGAAGGCTATGTGGAGCTGGGCGGCAGGGTCGCCTTCGGCATCGTGCCGGTGGAGCTGTATCCCGAGGTCTTCTACGGATCTGAAATCATCGGTGATGTTTCCTGGGACGGCACCGAATGGACGCTGGAAGCCATGGTCGATATGGCGCCTGAGGGCGTTGACCTGTATGCCATGCCTCTTTCCAACGATTCGCTGGGCTACTGCGTCCTCGACAATAACTTCGCCTTCTTCGGGCATATCATCGGCGACAGCATTGCCGACGAAGTGCTCTCTCTGGGCGGACACACCGCTTCGGCAGTTGTGACCCATTTTGAAGAATTGATGGAAGCGTGTAAATAAGCTTTTCCCAAAAGTGCTTTACCTTTTACAAAAGACCGGGACTGCCGCCGCGGCAGCCCCGGTCTTTTGTGCTTACATGCAGGTTATTCTGTTTCTGTTTCGTGCGTTTCGGTATCTTGCCACTGGTTGTAAAGGGCGTCTACAACCTGTTCGATGGGCGCTTTGCGAATCTCCACGCCGCGGATTGCAGGCAGGGCGGCGAGGCGCTGTAAAAGCGCGGAAAAGGAAATTTCTTCTGTATTCAATTCGTATTCCGCTTCTCCCTGCCGCCTGTCAACCAGACGGCAGGGCAGTGCGCCCTCGGGAATTTCCCGTTCTGAGGTGATGACCAGCCGCTGCCGATGACCGCCCAGGGTGCGCAGTCCGTCATATGTGCCGTCGTATACCAACTTCCCGTTTGCAATCATCAAAATCCGGTCGGTCATTTCTTCTAAATCATCCATATCATGGCTGGTAACCAGAATCGTAGTGCCGTTTTGCCGGTTTTCTTGTTTTAAAAACGCCATCAGCTGGCGCTTTGCGGTAACATCCAGCCCCAGGGTTGGTTCGTCCAGCAACAGCAATTTCGGCGAGGACAACAGCAGCATGGCGATATCCGCTTTCATGCGCTGTCCGAGAGATAATTCCCGG
>CASFQZ010000033.1 GCA_949296825.1 uncultured Eubacteriales bacterium | reverse complement strand
CAGCGATTCCTGCCCTGGGGCACACCTTCGGCGAGTGGATATTGACTGTCGAACCGACCTATCTGAAGGAAGGCGCGGAGACACAAACCTGTTTGCGCTGCGCAGAAACACAGACCCGCCCGGTGGCAAAGTTGGAAGCCGTGCAGACGGAGTTGAATGAAGAAACAGGCATCAGCATCGGTTTTAGAGAGGAAACCTACGCTGGCGAAGAAATGGTCGTTGAAGCAAAACAAGAATTTGACGGTATTTCATTCCAGCTGCTGAATAATGAAAAAGGCAACTTTAAGAATGTGCTCTACGATATCACAACCACCATCAACGGCGAAAAGGTTCAGCCGGACGGTATGGTATTGGTGAAGATTCCTCTGCCCGAAGGCTATAACCCCGATCGCACTGTGGTCTATTTCGTTGCCAATGACGGCAGTGGTATTCAAAAGTTGGATTCCTATTATGAGGATGGCTATGTCTGCTTCGAGACCGATCATTTCAGTTCTTATGCCCTGGTGGATGAATCGGAAAAAATTACAGATGCCCCGACCGGACCCTCCACAGAGCCCTCTACGGAGCCTCAGCCGACCAACCCGACACCGATCGAGCCGGAAATTGCGCTGGGCGATGTGGATGGCGACGGTAAGGTGACTTCTGCCGATGCGCGCCTTGCCCTGCGAGCGGCTGTTAAGCTCGAGACGCTGGAAGGTGACAAAGCCAAAGCTGCCGATGTGAACAATGACGATCACATTACGACCTCTGATGCGCGGAAGATTCTGCGTGTTGCAGTCAAGCTTGATTCCTTTTAATCGTTATTTTCTGTAAGAATAAAAAGCTGTCTGCTTCTCAGTTAGGGAAGCAGGCAGCTTTCATTTTACAAAAAAACTGAAAATCGACGCATATCGCTCGGCAAAGTTTTTGTGGCTTTTGTTAAAATATCACAAAACAATAGAAACTTGCTGATTTTATAATGTAGGGCATATTTGCCATCGCCGCTCTTATTACCATCATCTTTGTTTGAATAGTTTTATGCCAAATATGCTCCACAATTTTTGAAGAATTTTACTCTGCTTTAGTTGCTGCTCCGATATTTGTTTCGTTAGAGCGGAGCGATCATAAAAAATGAGTAAACAGATACCCAATGCCGATTTGCAGCAGTAGCATGACCGGAAGCCCGATCATAAACCGTTTGTGCCGTGTCTTGTGTCGGATCAGCAGCATAACGGCTAGCATTCCTGCAGCGCCGCCCAGCGCAGCAAAAAGGAGGAGCGTTCGCTCCCGAATGCGGAATTTTCCGTGTTTTGCGTTGTATTTGTCCAGGATTGTGAAAAAGATACTTATCAGCTGGATACTAAGAAAATAGAGGAGGAGAAATTTTTCCATTTTTATTTTTCGGACCGCCGTGCCGGGGCACGACGGTCCTTTCCTATGGTTTATTTTTACATGCCGCAGCCGCAGCCACAACCGCAATTATTATTGGTGGCGCAGGAGTTGCATCCGCAGCCGCCGATATTGCCGCCCGACAACAGGATAATCAGAACGATAATGATCAACCATTCGTAATTGTTACCGAACATCGCTTTCCCTCCTTTCGCTTTCATTGGCATCATATGCCAGCGGGGGAGGGGCGTTACCGTCAGCGCAGAAGGATGGTACCTGCCAGCAGCAGCTGGCCGATGAAATAGGTTGCAATATTAAAAATTTTCAGCGGAAAGTTCGCTTTACATTTATTATTGAACATCAGCAGACCGAGGCTGGTATCCGATAACAGGAAAAAGATTGCGCCTATGCCCAGCAAAACCGAGAACGCCGGATGGAAAGCTGTTTGAAGATGCGCCAACGTCAGTGCTCGCACACACATCAGCATCAGGACAAAGACATAAAACGCGAGCGGCACCATGAAGGCAGAAAATTTTGTCCTGGTTAAAATAAAGACAAAGAGATAGAGGACCATGCCGGCGGCAATCACGCATAGCTCCCAAACAGCCAACACAGGCTGCTCCGGCTGCAATCTGGACAGATAGCTGTCATAGGCAAGAAGATACATGATATGCGCGGCAAGGAAAAAAAGCACACCCAGCGGGAAAACATAGGTTTTCGCTTTTCCCTGAATGTGCAGGAAGAGATCTCCGAACCAGGAGCAGCTCAGTCCCAGCAGCATAAAATTCGCATATTCTGAGGGTCCCGCTACGCGATAGCTGAATACGCCTACCATCAAAAACATGGTGGCGCAGATCATTTTCAGTAGCAGGGAACGGTTGGACGGATTGCGCTGTTCCAGCAAAAAAAATGGCATCACCACAAGGCATACCACAGAGAAAATGCCGATAAAAATGTAATACATCTAAACCCCTCCGCATAGAAAAGCCTTATTTTTTGCCGCGTTTCTTTTCTCTGTGTTTATGGATAAATACTTCTAATATAACAAAAGCTGCAGCACCGATAACAACGGCTGCGATTCGCCCCGGCGTGACCGTAACACCGGCTTTCCCGGAGCGAAAAGCCGGGTCGTTTACAACAATTTGTTCAATTGATTGTGTTAAATCATACATGGCAGCGCGGCATTGCCCAAAACCGGAGCTTTCCCGGTTCGCCGCCTTTTGCGCTGCTGTCAGCGCGTTTTCATAGCGGAAGCGATAATCCGCAAAAGCGAGCCCCGAATAATCCGGCAAAACCCAGTCGCGTTCCGTTTCTGCCAATACTTCGCGTAATTCCTCCCGTGCATGGTCGCTTCGCTCGATAAAGTCATTCAGACCACGGACGTCATCGGTCATTATAAGGTTATATCCTCTTGACGCCAGGTCTTCCCAGTATAGATCGGTATCGGTTCGCTGACCGCATTCATTCGGGTTGGTGCATTGTACCATGACGCCGTCCAGCGCAGCGAAATCCTCCGTCACATAGGATTGAAAGATCATGCCGTACGGATTGGAGCTTGCAAGCCAAAGATAAGCATTTTCAGCTTCGGCTACCGTGCGAACCGCAGCTTGTGCGGTAAAAACGACGTTGGTTTTTTCATATACCATGATTGTAAGATTCTGTTCCAGCGAATCGCGCCATGCAAGCGCTTTTTTCGCCGGGGCTCTGCAAACCAGAATGCAGCGATCAATTAGTTCGTGCTCGATGATTTTTTGTGCCAGTGCATCCCGGTATTCCCAGTCCGCGTCCAACAAAAAAGTCACCCGGTGCCCATAGCGGCTTAATGCGGTATCCAGATCCACCAGAGTCTGGTCTGACAGAAGCGTACTGCCGCCGGTTCCCTCCCGCAGTCTCAGCTGTTGTATATCCGCCCAGTTTTTTTCTGAAATCGGTGCGTCATCGGTGTTGCTGATAATGGAAAGGTCTTCAAAGGCTGACAGCACAAAAACGCCGTCCGCTGTTTGCTGTAGGGGGATTCGAATCATTTCCGCGCCTGAAAGCATGGCGTCCCGGATTGCCGGCAGTGAATTGGCTGGATTGTTTTGGTGCTCGCCCATATCAGAAACGGCGCCAAGAGGTCTGTTATCCGTTTTTTCGGCGTCTGTCTGTCCGGCTGCAATTGTTGTCTCTTCATCGGCGGCAGATGCCGGAGCACAGAGGCTGAAAATCAGAATACCAGTCAGAAGTCCAAGCATCAGCTTGCGAAAATATTGTTTCATGGTCCCTCCGTCAATAATTGAATTGGTCATAGACATAGTGCTCTTCATAGCGGCAGGTGCCGTTCATAAAATTGGTCGATTGCACATAAAGATCAATTTCCGCTTTGGCGTCGATGGTGGCGAAGAGATTCTGTTCCAGATAAATCAGTCTGTCGTCCGAATCTATGCGGAAAACCATATAGCAGCCGGAATAATTACAATCCAGCTTTAGGGTGTCCTGCTTTACACGGAAGCCGTAATTGCGGATACCGCTTAAAATTTCTTCCCGGTCAAAAGGCGTCATCAAACCGCCCAAGCCGGGCTGACCAATGGCAGGGTTCAATGCATCGGCAAAATATATGTAATATTCGTCATAGGCGTCGGTGCGAAGAACCTCCGCGCCGGAGATATAATCGTTTGTCTCGCTTTCTACATAGACGGAGTCATAATCGAACAGCGGAAATTCCGCGCGAACGGACGCAGCGTCCCCTTTGCTGATTACCATAGGATTGCGCGCGGCGTCCTCTGGGGTGTTGCTGCTGACGGTGTTTTTAGAAACAATGGTCAGCACCAGATTCGCGATACCTGCTTCGCCGCCGACATCAATATCGTTAAAATCCTGCCAATGCTTCTTGGTGAAGCCGACCGCGTCGTCTTTGATCGCCTGGGCGGCTTTTTTGTATTCGTTCAATGCTTTGCTGATCCGGACGCCCTGCGCTTCCGGCGCAATCACGCCGCCGAGCGCATTGGTGAATTTTTCCTGCTTAACCAATTCTAAACTTTCGTCTTCCTGAATCTCGGCGGAATTTGTCGAGGAATCTTTCTCTGAAGTGCCAATGTTGATTTCAATGGAACAGGCACAGAGGAATGCCGCCAGAATAAGGCAGAGAAGCGGAATCCAGAGTTTTCTTTTCGATTGTTTCATGAAATATCCCACCTGTACAATATTGTATTATTTTTGATCCGCAGCGCAGCTTTCGGATGTGACTGCTGGATTTTCTTTCGCACTGCCTTGCATCTTTTCTTTTTTTGGCTCATAGACAAATTTTTTTAACAAGTAAATGACAACGCCCGGCGGGATGCAGCAGATGGCAATCAGAATAATTTTGTCCAGCGGAATCCAATCAAACAGTGCGCTGCCCAGAATCGTAAAAGCGATGACCCGCCAGGAGATTCCAAAAACAGACAGCGCCGCATATTTCCAATAGCCAATGCCGGATGCACCATAGAACAGGCTAACAAAATCAATCGGAAATGCGGGTACGGCACGAATACCGAGAAGAACGGAAGCCTTGTCCTGCACATTTTTTTTCAAAAATTTTTTGCCCTTTTCGCTTTTGCTCAGGATTTTTTCTACCGCTGCTTTGCCGAGAAAACGACCAAGAAAATAGGTGACGGTAACCTCAATAAAAATACCGATAAGGTTTAGAATCACGGCGGTGAAATGCGGAAAAATTCCGCCGACAGCAACATATACCAAAGAAGCAGGCACCACAAAAGTCAGAGCCTTGATTACATACACCAGCAGAATCAAAAATGCCTTCAGGGCGTTATTGCTTGTGAATGAAACCAGATCGGTGACATCCAGCGTAGACAGCTCGTCATAGCGAATGATTGCAACGGCAAACAGCGTTAAAGCGATTGCGCAGCGAAGAAGAATCCCGAAAATTTCCTTTTTACTTTTCTTCAAAAAGTCCAGTCCTTTGGCTGAAAATATTTTCAGCCGTATATTCAAGTTTTCTGTCACAGCCACAAGTATTATATACGATTTTGTCAGTCAATGCAAGATTTTCTTTCTCTTTGAAAAGTGAATGATGTGTAAAATAACTGGGATTTTCGTAATTTACTCTTGTAAATTTGCGGGGGATTGTGCTATACTGTAGTCTATAATACAGAATTGTGCCCGAAAACCAGTAGTTTCGTTTTTTCGGGAAAGAGGTACTTCCATGGAAACATATGATGTCGTAATTATCGGCGCGGGTCCCGCAGGGATTTTTACAGCGCTTGAGCTGTATGAAAAATTCCCCGATACCTATCGCGTTTTGGTTGTAGACGAAGGCAAAGGCATTTATGAGCGTACCTGTCCTGCGCGTAAGCACGGGCAGTGTGTTCGCTGCAATCCCTGTAATATTATGAGCGGTTGGGCGGGCGCCGGCGCCTTTTCCGATGGTAAGCTTTCACTTTCGGAGGAGGTCGGCGGCAATCTGACCGACTATCTGCCGGTCGATACCGTCCGGGACCTGATCCATTATGCCGATTCGATGTATCTTCGTTTTGGCGCGCCGAAAGAAGTATTTGGTCTGGGTGATAAGAAGGCGGATGAAATCGCCTATGAATGCTCAAAGCATAATATTCAGCTCATCCGCTGCCCGGTACGCCATATGGGGACGGAATATTCCTACGACGTATTGCGTGCCATGTATGATTACCTTTCGACCAAGTCCGGATTTCGCTTCCTGGCAAATACTCATGCCGACCCTACGATTTCAGAGGATGGTGCCATTCTCGGTGCGGTGCTGACGGCAAAGAACGGTCAGCAAACAGAAATCAGCGCTTCTTATGTGGTCGCGGCTCCCGGCAGAGGAGGCGCGGAATGGCTCAGCGGGATTGCGAAACAGCATCACATCGGTATTCACAATAATGAGGTTGATATCGGTGTTCGCGTCGAATGCCCCAATTCGGTGATGGATCATTTGACCAAGTACCTGTACGAGGCAAAAATGGTTTATTATTCCGATACCTTTGAAAATAAAGTACGCACGTTTTGCATGAATCCCGGCGGTATCGTCAGCGAAGAGCATTATAACGAGGGCTTTAACAATATGTTTGCCCAGAGCATCGCCGTCGTTAATGGACACAGCTATGCGGATGAGGCGTCGCACACGGAAAATACCAACTTTGCTCTTCTTGTTTCCACCAGATTCACAGAGCCGTTCAATCAGCCGATTGAATACGGCAGATATATTGCCCAGTTGGGCAATATGCTGACCGGAGGAGGCGTTATTGTGCAGCGGCTCGGTGATTTGCTGATGGGCAGGCGTACCGATGTGTATCGCTTAAAGCGTTCCACTACACGCCCGACACTGACAACGGCGATTCCGGGGGATCTTTCCTTTGTGCTGCCGCACCGCCACCTGACCAGTATTATTGAGGCGCTGAAAGCTTTTGACAAAGTTGCGCCCGGTCTGTATTCAAAAAATACACTTCTTTACGGGGTCGAAGTAAAATTTTATTCCTCCAAAGTGGATGTGGATGAGCATTTTGAAACGGCTGTCAAGAATTTTTATGCCATCGGCGACGGCGCGGGGATTACGCGCGGTTTGATGCAGGCTTCGGTAACCGGCGTCGCAGTAGCACGTCACATTCTGTCTAAATCAGAGGTGCTGTAATGGTTGACTTTTCGTCTTTGCTGCCGTTGGCAGAGCAGACGGTCGACTTGCTGAAAAAAAACGGCTGTAAGGTCGCTTGCGCCGAATCCTGCACCGGTGGATTGATTTCCTCCTTGTTGACCGGCATAAGCGGCAGCTCCGCCGTTTTTGATTTCTGCGCCGTAACATATTCCAACGAAATGAAAGAAAAACTTTTGGGCGTGCCGCCGGAAATTCTTCGTCAATATGGCGCGGTAAGCGAGCAGACAGCCCGGGCGATGGCAGAAGGCGTGCGCACTTACAGCGGCGCTCAGTTCGGGCTTTCCGTTACCGGAATCGCTGGCCCTCTGTCGGACGGCACCGAAAAAAAAGTCGGGTTGATCTACATCGGGCTGGCAAGCAGCTTTCATTCCACAATCGTTATTTGTTTGCAAAATCATTTTACGGAAGATATAAGAGAAAATAATCGATTTTCCGCCGTCAGCAGTGCTTTGCGGCTGCTGCTTCATCAGCTCAGCGAAATCAGGTGAGAACATTGAATAAAACACCGAATCATCATTCCCAAAAAAAGGACGAAGAAAACCAGAGTACGATTCAATCGCAGAAGGATGCGGCGATCGCCCCGGCTGAGTCCGGACAAGCGCCAAAAGTGCAGAGAACTTCCTCCCCGGTGGAGCAGGAAAAGAAAACCGAATCGCCGATTCAAAATCATAATCCTGCCATGTCGGAGAATACTAAAAAGCAGCCCCTTCGCAAAATGAACGCCGGGATCCCGACATCCGATGCAAAAGAAAGCAAAGAGGTATCCGCCTCGGAGGACAAACGCAGAAAAATTGCTTTTTGGAGCATTATCGGCGTGACGGCGGCGGTTATTCTCTGCTTTGTTGTATATGTTTCCTTTTTCCGAGTCGACCGGATTGAGAAAACACCACTGTCCTCCGACCAGGTAACTTTTTATGATCCATCGTCTGCGTTGGCTGATTTGACTTATCGTGTCCCTGAGGGGTTCAGTTATCCGGAGGGCATACAGGATAAATACAAAGCGCTGTATGCTGCGAATCAGAATTTTGTCGGCTGGCTGTCGATTCCGAATGCCTCGGTTGATTGTGCGGTTTATCAGGCGGATAATAATTCTTTTTACCTAAAAAAAGATTTGGACGGCAGCTATTCCCGATACGGCACCGTTTTTATGGATGCTTATGACGACGTTTCTGATATGAAGCGCAATACGGTGATATATGGGCATAATTTTGATGATGACGGTGAAGGCGGTTATGAAGATACCATCTTCGGCGATATTCATCAATATCTGGATGTCGAGTTTTACCGCACGGCGCCGGTGATTGAGTTTAATACTATTTACCAGGATTACAAATGGAAAGTAATTGGCTGTTTCTATACCAACGGCACGACGGCGGGGGACAACGGATACCTGTTTTATTATATAGCTACGGGAATGAACGATGAAAACTTTATGGATTTCATCGATGAAGTGAACCAGAGAAGCTATATTCATACCGCTGTCGATGTGCAGCCGACCGATAAAATCCTGACCTTATCTACCTGTACCTATTTCTTTGATCGCGGTGGCAGCCTGGAAAACGCGCGTTGTGTGTTGATTGCCCGGATGGTGCGCGATGGAGAGAGCGAAGAGGTCGATGTCGCGGCTGCGACACAGAACGAAAATCCCCGCTATCCGCAATTGTACTACGATGTATTTGGCGGCGAAAATCCATATCGGGACGACAGCAAATGGAAGCCTGTCGAATGACAGAACGATACTGACACAAGGGTGTGAGACAGATGAGTGATACCCAAAAAGGGTATGGTCGCGACGGCGACCTGGACAGGGAAGTGTCCGAGATTCTTTCTGAATATGACGCCGCCGGCTCATCTACGGGCAGCGGCGAAGACATTCGTGAAATGGCAAAGCGATATGGTGTGGATGTTGGCGGTGCTTCGTTCCCGCCTTCGCATGACCCCTCCGTCGGCTCGTCTTATCCAACAGAAAATCCCTATTATCCCTATTATCAGCCGTATAGTGCGCCTCCTCAGGCGCCCCTGGACGAAAACGGCGGCAGAATCGTTTATGATGCAGATGCGCCGATGCCGGGCGGCGCTTACCCCCCCGTATATAATTCTCGTTCCGCCCGGGACAACGGGGCAAATTCTTCTCAAAATAGCATTCCTTCCGCCGCGCAGCGAAGAATGAACCGTGAAAAACAGGCGAAAATGCAGTCTTCTTCTGTCCACGTCCTGTACGACGCGGATACAAGCGCAAAGACTGCCTATGAAGCGCCTTTTGAGAATATCGGCGAAAAGAAGGAAGCGGCTCCTGTTTCTGACGGAATTGAGAAGAATCGAAAAAAATCCTCCAAAAAGAAAAAACAACCGGAACGTGATGCAAATGGTCTGACGAAGACACAGCGCTTCTTTCGGGTCTTTGTTCCGTGGAATGGCGATTCAAAGAAGGAAAAAGTCAGAAAGATCGTTATGGATGTTTCCTTCTTTGTTCTCTTTTTCTGCGCAATTTATTTTATGAATTATTTCATCGAGCTGAGCGATGCGGTAAATATTGAAAGCGATATGAAAGAGCTGATTCAGACCGACCAGACGGATGATCTTGCGACCCGCTGGGCAAAAATTCGCGCAAAATACCCGGACATCAATTTCCCTGAGGGGATGAACATCGATTACGCCGAGCTGTATGCGCAGAATCAGGATTTTGTCGGCTGGATCTCGATTGATAATACAAATATCGACGCCATGGTCGTGCAGGCCGAGGATAATACCTTTTATCTGAAGCATGACTTTCACAAAAACGATACCAAATACGGCAATACATTTATGGATTACCGGAACAACAACAAGGATCTGGACCAAAATACCATTCTTTACGGGCATCATATGCGGGACAATATGCTGTTTGCCCAACTGGAAAACTACATGACCGTTGAAGGCTTTGCCGCTTCGCCGGTAATTGAATTCAATACGGCTTATCAAAATTATCAATGGAAGGTTTACGCGGTCTTTGTGACCAACGATTCCCGCGAGGATGATAACGGTTACTTGTTTAACTATATCGTGCCGAATTTTCACTCGGAAGCATCCTTTGCCTCTTATATTGAAGCTTTGGATGAGCGTAAATTGTATGATACCGGCGTTGATATCAACACAAGCGACAAGATCCTGACGCTTTCTACTTGTTCCTATGAATTTCAGGATGCCCGCCTGGTCGTTGTTGCGCGGATGGTGCGACCGGGAGAGAGTGCCGAGGTTGATGTGTCGAAAGCGGTTGTCAATGAAAATCCGCGCTATCCGCAGATCTGGTATGACAAGCACGGTCAAACCAACCCTTATCGCGACGCGTTCCGTTGGGAGCCTAACCAGTAATTGGCGAAAGAAGGATGGTCATGGAAATTCATCTTTTGTCTGTCGGCGAGCAGGCGCTGCAGCTTAACATTGCGCTTCGCGCCCGGATTTGCGCTGTTTTTTCCCGGTTTACGCAAAAGCCCTGTTCCATGGAGCCATATCCTGATTTCAAGAAACTATTGGTTCCATTGTCGAAGGCGCTTGCTGCCGGACAGATGACCGTTATTTTTGCCGGTGAAGATTGTTTTAATGAGGTAAAACGGTCGTTGCTGCGCGCGCTGCATCTGCGCTGTGAGCTTTCTCTGGATATTATTGAAAAACTTCCGCAGCAAATGAGCGCCGTGGAAAAAGAACTTCAGGGAATGTTCCCAGTCAATGCCGAGATTTTTCCCTCTGCCGACGGTCTTTACAGTGCCTTTTGCAGTTGTTCGGGGGCGCAGACTTTGTTGTTCTGTTCTCTGACCGGCAACTATATGAAGGTTCTGGAAGAGGACATCGCCAATTATATTTCCCGGCATTTCGCCCTGCCGTCTTCGGATGCGGAAGGGTATGTCAAAATGTTCCGTGGTGCCGCGCAGGAGTTGTATGAACGCAATCTGACCGCAGCGGTCGCCTGCACGCAGACAGCGGATTTTATTCGTTCGCCCGCAGCGATCAGCGGACGGCTGGCTCAAAGCTTCAAGTTTGCGCAAACCGCCGTGTCCGCCTGTATTGGTGAGCCGCAGGATCACATAGCGCGGGCTGCTGCCGACGCGGCGGCGGAATGTAATACCTTGCTCGGCATCGCAATGTCGAATATTTTTCTTTCCAAGCGCCACGACCGGCAGCAATATGTGGTTTATATTGCTGTGTCCCATGAGAATTCTGTTACGGTCAGCCGGGTTTATTCTGGCTCTTTGGAGATTAAGCCGTTTTTGAAAAAAGCGGCCTGCGAACTGTTTTCGCTGCTATCCTGTGTGATTGAAAGCCAGTACGATAAAACCGAGATCGATGATTTTGATGTGTTTTGATAAATAAAATATCAGGAGGCACAAATAGTTTGAAAAAAAAGCAGTTGTTAAAACGTCTGATCTTGCTGATTTCAGTTTTTGCCTTGGTTCTTACATATTATTGCTCTGCTGTATCGGCAATTGATACCGTTAAGGGGGACTACGACGACAACGGTTTGGTTACCACGTCGGATGCACGCGTGATCCTTCGCTTGGCTGTGCGCCTTGAAGTGGAGGAGGATCCGGACGCGCTGTTCCGTTGTGATCTGAACGATGACGGTCTGGTTTCTACGGCTGACGCGCGCGGCGCACTGCGTGTCGCTGTTCGGCTGGAGCAGCCCGTAACAGTTACTGCTTCGCAGTCCGAAAGTGCGGTATCGCCCTCCCGACAGCCGACGGTTCCCGGTTCCTCCGTTGTTTCAACAACCGGGCAGCCAACGGTGCCGAATACTACAAGCATTTTTATTCCGGTGGACGACATTGTGATGGACAAGCCGGCTTACCCGTCGATCCCGGATTATGAGATTATTCCCGATTCTTTTGTTTTTGTCTGCTACGGTTACGGTCACGGCGTCGGTTTGAGTCAGTACGGTGCAATTGCCATGGCGAGGCATGGGTACTCCTATTCCCAGATCCTTGCGCATTATTATCAGGGTGTCACCATGGTAAGAGAAATCATTCCGGTGTATGAAAGTACGCTGCATACCGGCGAAAAAGTGGATACCGTTGAGCTTATTTGCCGCGTGGTCCAGCAGGAAATCGCCGGAATCACGCATCCGGTCGAAGATGCCGAAGCATTGAAAGCGCAAGCCGTCGCTGCATATACATTATTGAAATCTCATAATTTTACCCTGCCGAACCGTTATACGATGGCGTATGCCTCCTCCATGAGCGAGGTCCGCAGCGATGTTGTCGACGCGGTCTACTCGGTTCTCGGTGAGTATCTGACCTATAACGGTGAATTGATTACAACGCCGTTTTTTGCCTATTCTGCCGGTGTGACGACGGACGCTTCTACAGTTTGGGGCGGTGATTATCCTTATCTGAAGCCGGTGACCAGCTATTACGATATCGAAGTGGAGAAATACGCCGGGTATCGTTCTCTGATTACTGTGGATACCTTTTCTTCAGAGGAAATGGCGCAGCGGATCCGGCAATATGATTCATCCATAAATCTGCAGGAGGATCCTGCACAATGGCTCCAGGTCCTATCGCATGACTGCGCGGTATCCGGCGAAGTGGGATATGTCAGCGCCATGCGCATCGGCGATCGTGTCATTGATCGCTGCGCGGGACAGACTCTGCGTGCAAATATCCTTGATCTGGATATTGACTCTCATTGTTTTTCCCTGATCTATTACGATCAGAATTCACAGCCCCATTATCTGAATGCCGTCACCCCGGGTTTATAAGAAAATGCGGCTCATATAAAAGAAAGGTGATTTTATGTCTATTCTTGTCGCGGGAGGCGCCGGGTATATTGGCTCACATACCTGTGTAGAGCTTCTCAATGCCGGTTATGAACTGGTGATTGTAGATAATTATTCCAATAGCTCTCCGTTGGTTCTCGATCGAATCAAAACCATTACGGGAAAGGATTTCAAATTTTATCAATGCAACATCTGTGATCGTGATGGAATGCGCAAAATTTTTAAGCAAGAGAAAATTGATGCAGTGATCCATTTCGCCGGATTAAAGGCAGTCGGCGAATCCTGTATAAAACCGTTGGAATATTATGAAAACAATGTCTGGGGCTCCGTTGCACTACTGGAAGTCATGAAAGAATTCCACTGCAAAAAAATCGTTTTCAGTTCCTCTGCTACGGTTTATGGCAGTGAGAACAAAGCGCCCTTTGTGGAAACCATGCCGGTCGGCACGGCAACCAATCCTTATGGAACCACAAAGATTTATATTGAAAATATTTTGCAGGATCTCTATAAATCCGACCATGATTGGAGCGTTTCCCTGCTTCGATATTTTAACCCGATCGGTGCCCATCCCAGCGGCTTGATTGGTGAAAATCCCAATGGTATTCCCAATAACCTGATGCCCTATGTTTCCCAGGTTGCTGTCGGGAAGCTCGCCTGTCTGAACATCAATGGCAACGATTATCCCACCCCGGACGGTACCGGTGTGCGCGACTATATCCATGTGGTTGATTTGGCTCTTGGTCATATCAAAGCGGTGGAACGGGTCTTAAAAAAGACCGGCGTTGATATATATAATCTCGGCACCGGCAATGGCTACAGCGTGCTGGATGTCGTGGAGACCTTCAAACGGGTCAATGGGGTCGATGTGCCTTATAAAATCGCCCCTCGCCGTCCCGGCGACATCGCTACCTGCTATGCCAATGCCGACAAAGCATACCGGGAGCTCGGCTGGAAAGCGGAACGCAACCTGGAAGATATGTGCCGCGATACCTGGAACTGGCAAAAAAAGAACCCCAACGGCTACGAAGCATAAGTAAATGATATAATCGCCCCGTCCGGAAAATCCGGGCGGGGCTGTTGCGTATTTACTCATTTTTTGATTTTAGACCAGTATTCCTTTGCCGCCTGCTCGTTCTTATTGTCGCCGAATTCGTAATAGACGCGATCTTTGATTGCATCCGGCAGGTATTGCTGCCGCAGCCAGTGGTTCGGAAAGTCGTGGGGATATTGATAAAACTGTCCTTTTTTTCTGTTGTCGGCGCCGTCGTAGTGTTTATTTTGCAGTTGACGGGGAATGGAGCCGGTATGACCGGTTCGGAGGTCTTCAAATGCTGCGTTAATTGCTTGATAAGCAGAGTTCGATTTTGGAGAATTGCAAACCAGCACGACAGCGTCCGCCAGTGGTATGCGCGCCTCCGGCATTCCAACCTGAAAAGCGATATCAACCGCAGCCTTGACAATGGGAATGATCTGCGGATAGGCGAGACCTACGTCCTCACATGCGCAAACCATCAATCGGCGTGCCGCAGAAGGGAGGTCGCCTGCTTCCAGAATACGCGCCAGATAATGAATCGCTGCGTTCGCATCGGATCCGCGCATGGATTTCTGAAATGCGGATAAGAGATCGTAATGCTCATCGCCGCCCTGATCATATCGAATCACGGTCTGTCGTGCGACCGATGCCGCAGTGTCCATCGTTATCTGCTTATGCGCGTTGGGTGGCGGCACCGGCGCGGCAAGGACGGCAGCTTCTACGGTGTTAATCGCTGTGCGTACATCGCCGCCGGCGGAGCGGGCAATTTGCTCGATCACACCGTTTTCCAGATCGAAAATCGTATTCTGTTCCTCGGATAATATATTGAATGCCCGCAGGACGGCAAGCTTCATCTCTTCTGTGTCAACCGGCTTGAATTCAAAAACAATGGAGCGGCTCAATACGGCGGGATAAATGTAAAAATAAGGGTTTTCCGTTGTAGAGGCAATCAGAGTGATTCGTCCGTCCTCAATGTATTGCAAAAGGATCTGCTGCTGTTTTTTATTGAAATACTGAATCTCATCCAGATAGAGCAGAATCCCGTTGCGGCTGTCGATGGTGTCAAGCGAGGCAACAATTTGCCGTATATCCGAGATGGATGCACTGGTGCCATTCAGTTTAAATATCTTTCGCTCGGTTAGTTTGGCTGCGATTTCGGCTATGGTAGTCTTTCCCGTGCCAGGCGGACCATAGAAAATCAGGTTTGGCAAATCGCCCCCGGAGGATAAAATATGACGCAGTGGTCCATTTTCGCCGATTAAATGCTTTTGACCGACCACTTCCTCCAGAGCTTGCGGGCGGATACGTTCCGCCAGAGGTGTCGCCATAGCATAGCCCTCCTATAGTGCAAACATTTGTTTTAGTATAGCATACTTGCTCTTCTCTTGCAAGAGCAGAAAGAGCAAAAGAATTTGCACAAAAATTGCAGCTTTGTTCTTGTAAAATATAGATTGATATGCTATACTATACCAAGCTGATTGCGATTAGCAATTTTGAGGAGGTTTGCATATGAAAAAAACGATACGGAAAGGTATAGCGTTGTTGCTCACCCTTTCACTCCTTCTTTCGGTCGTACCGATCTTTGCCGGTGCTGCGTATGAAGAAGATCAGGATTATTCGATTTATCCGGAGCTTGCTGCGATTTCAGAAGAGGATTCGGTTTATCCGACAATCATTCTTCCCGGGATCAATCATTCAATCACCTATCTAGCCGATGAAAATGGCGAACCTGTCAAAAACCGCAACGGCGACGAGCTGAGCGGCGGTTTGCTTTTGATTGACGGCTCCAGTGTAATCGGCGATGTGCTGGCGCTTTTGCCCCATGTGTTGTTTACCTTGATTTTGCAGCGGTCTACGGCAGGACTTTCTGACGCTGTCTATGAAACCGTGCAGAATGTTATGGGCATTCAGCAGATGGACAGTCGCGGTGAACCGGTTCAGAATCTGCAAACCGAATTCTACGATTATCCGGTGTCTATGATGGACGAGGATACGCGCAACTGGTTCTATCGCATGATTCCAATGGAGCCGTTTGCTGATCTGTTTGGCGAAGATAAAATTTATCTGTACACCTTCCCGCTTTATGGTGATCCGATGGAGGCGGCGGACGGGCTCCATGGCTATATCGATATGGTTAAAGAGCAGACCGGCGCCGAAAAAGTGAATCTGATCAGCATCAGCCTGGGCGGTACCATTCTTTCTGCATTTATGGATACAGAGCCGGACCTGTCCGAGATTAACCAGATTGTCAACATTGTTTCTCTGATGAATGGGACCGATTTGATGGCGGACTTTATGGCGCGCCGTTTTAATCTCAGCGATAAGTTCCTGTATTCGGATTTTATCCCGATGATTATGAAAGAGTCTACGGGCAGCGCTACGGCAGGGTATCTGATCAATATCTTTTTGCGCGTCCTTCCGAAGCAGTCGCTGTATGATGTGCTGACAGCAGCGTTTTCCTCCCTTTTGGATACCATTATCCTAAATGACCCGCAGTTTTGGGCGATGCTTCCCGCCGATGAATATGAAGCGCTGGCGGATCGGTATTTGCGGGATGGTGCGCATGACG
Organism: uncultured Eubacteriales bacterium; assembly: GCA_949296825.1. GTDB lineage: Bacteria > Bacillota > Clostridia > Oscillospirales > Acutalibacteraceae > RGIG2774. The sequence goes on along the minus strand of CASFQZ010000033.1, from coordinate 1,254 downwards.
TACTCTTGGCAAAGACCGATCGTTTCCAGCAAGCCAGAGTAAATTTGAATGCAAATCTGCTTGCCGCACATGAGGCAGGAGTCGGGATTTACAATGTAGCCGGCTATGGCTTGTCGTTTACCGACGGGGAGTATAATTTCTTCGGTATTGTCGCTTCTTCTGCGACGGTCAATTCCGACGCGATTATTCCGGTGGATTCAGCAACGCTCGGCGCAACGGCAGCGCCTGCCGGGCAGAAGCTGGAGGACGCCTATCTGCAAAGTGCAGATTCGGCTTATATCTCTCCCGATCAGAGTGTAGATGCTTCGACTTGCCTGTTCCCTGAGACAACATGGTTCTTCCAGGAGCAGCACCACGAAGTTGGCAGGAACGATGTCGTGATCCGTCTTGCCTGTGCCATTTTGGGCGGCTTGGTGGAGGATATTCACTCCATGACCATTTTCCCGCAGTTTATGCAGACACGCAACACCAGAAGCCTTGTCCGAAGCGACAGTGGTTATATTTTCAAAGCGCAGCAGGTTCTCTTTGGTGAAGAAAGTGCGGAATATACAGCAGAACAGAAAGCTGCCATTCAATCGGCATACAATGAGGTGCTGGCGATGCTGGCGGATCCCGCGGTGGCTGGCGATGACGCACAGGCTGCGATTGATGTGCTGTATGACGCGATGGCAAATGCCGGAATCTATGCCCCCGCCGAGGAGAAGTCTATCTTTGATTCCCTGCTTGAAAGGCTGATGAAGATGCTGAACGATTATTTCTTGTATCGTTTCGGCGGGCAGGGATATTCCGATTATGCGGATAATAAATAATTAACCTCGTTTGGAGCCTCATGCTGCGAAATGCAAGGGGCTCCAAAAATTTTACATAGATTTTATCTAAGCGGCTCTTGCGGCGTATTTGATAATATGCTATACTCAATAATGAAGTATCCTATACACAGCACGATACTTTTTTAAAATATACAAAGGATGTTTGAGACATGAAAAAATATCTCGGGAAGCTGCTCCTTTTGTTGATGATGATTGCGGCAATATGTGCATTTTGTCTTTTTAGTGCATCTGCTGCCGATACTCCGCTTGAGCAATCATTGGTGTACAGCCAGACGACAGAGGAGGGGGACGCCATTGTCCGTCCGCAGACGGCGCGGGACGGGAAATGGTATTTGTTCCTGCCCTCCAATGCGGATTATGCCGCGCTGCCGCTTTCTGTTGTGGAAGGCGTAGAATCAGTCACCTTGTCGGCAAAGGGTACTTC